>NZ_SLXS01000006.1 GCF_004340785.1 Tumebacillus sp. BK434
CCCCTTGTAGAAGACAAGGTTGATAGGCTGGAGGTGGAAGCGCCGCGAGGCGTGCAGCTGACCAGTACTAATCGGTCGAGGGCTTATCCTAAGTATTCTTTGACTCACACTCGCTATTCAGTTTTTGAGGAACACAGCGGTAGATCGCCTAAAATCAGCGACGTCCTGTCGCAACGGCGATCGACTGTACATCCTGTATGTCTGGAATCGTAGCTCAGAGGGAGAGCACCACCTTGACACGGTGGGGGTCGGAGGTTCGATTCCTCTCGATTCCACCAGAAGCAAGACCGAAAGACCCGATCATTCGATCGGGTCTTTTTGCATGCGTATCATCAAAAAAGGCGATTCACACCGGTGATCCGCACAAGAGAGCACAGTGGAGACAAACATACAATATCCCAAACTGTTCTTTCAGGGGAGGATCTAACAGGTGCGAACAATCGTCTTCATTGGAAGCAACAAGTCAGGATCCAGTCGGGAAGCGATACGGGCGGCCGAAGGATTGGGATTTTTTACGGTGTTATTAATCGATCGGCGCTCGTTTGTCAATCAACGGCTGGAGTTTCCCGACGTCCATCGGATGATTCATTGTGACAGCTTATACGATCTGGAAGACTTGCAAAAAAAGATTGATATGCTAAAGGAACAAGGCAAAGTCATCGAAGCGATCGTTTCATTTCTGGAAGCCCATTCGCAAACGGCTGCCGTGATGGCCGAGCGCAACGACCTGCATTATGTCTCTCAGGAAGCGATCTTGCGCATGTCCGATAAGATCGCCACCCGTGAAGCGCTATCAGACACCCCTTACTGTCCCTACTACACCGTCTATGATGGGTCGTGCAAGCTTGCCGATTTCATCGATGATCTTACCCCGCACTTGCCGCTCGTCGTCAAATCCCCGCAATCGACAGGCTCCAAAGACGTGCTGAAAGCGAACACCTCAGACGAACTTCTTGTCCACCTGACGAAGCTCCGCGACAAATATCCGGAGAAGCCGGTGCTGGTTGAAGAATATCTGGACGGACCGCAATATCTGGTCGAAGTGCTTGTCGATGACCGCGGCATTCATCTGGTCGCCGTCATCGAGCAGGAGATCATGAAAAAGCGGCGTTTTATTGTGATCGGCTACATGGTGCTCGCTGAGATGCCGCGCTCCTTAGAAAGATCGCTCACTGAGGCCGTCTCTGAGATCGTGAAGCAGATCGGACTGGAAAAAGGCGCCTGCCATCTTGAACTGCGTCTCGTGCACGGCGAGTGGAAATTGATCGAAATCAACCCCCGCATCTCAGGTGGCGCGATGAATCGGATGATCGAAGTGGCGACCGGCATCAACCTGGTGCAAGAGACGATCCGCCTGATGGTCGGAGAGCGCCCGCGCTTAAAGCGGGAGCACAACCATTACGTCTACACCCACTATCTGACTGTACGGGAGACCGGCTATCTCGAACGCGTCACCGGCAAAAAAAGGGCCGCTCGCCTCGACGGCGTGCGTGAGGTGTTCGTCAAGCCGCGCAAAGGGCAGAAGCTCTATGTACCGGAATCGATGGGGCACCGCTATGCCTATATCATCGCCGTCGGGGACAGCAAAGAAGCAGCCAAAGCAACGGCCAAACGCGCCGGAGATGAGATCAAGTTCTCGCTGACAAGGAAGTGGAGCGGATGACACTGGTCGGATTTTTACACACGCGCAAGGACCCGCGCAAGATCTTAAAACTCTATGCCTTCGCTGCCGCAGCCAAAGCGGAAGGGGTCGAATTCTTCTACTTCACCGCCGGCCGCGTCAACTTGAACGAACGGACGGTCCGCGGACTCGTGCTGGAAAACGGCACCTGGGTGGAGCACAATTTTCCGTTACCCGATGTTGTGTACAACGACAGTTCGCCCAGCGGTCCGGGCGAGGACATCATCGACGAGCTGCGCGAGATCATCCCCTTCACCTCCCGCTCGGTCGGCGACAAAATGACCGTCTACGAACGCATTCAGGATGGCAGGCGCTTCGAGCAGTACTTGATTCCGTCGCTGGAGGTGCGAGACCCGCGGGAGGTGCTGCGCTATCTGAACAAGCACGAAACGGTGATCTTCAAGCCGGTCTGGGGGCACCAAGGCATCGGTGTGGTGCGCTTGGAGAAAAAAGGCGGCGATTATACGTGCCTGGAGAAGGGCGTATCCGTCACCTGCAACAAGCAGGAGCTCACACAGTTCCTGCAAGAGCGGCTTGATGAGGTCGTCCACCTCGTGCAGCCGTTTATCACCACAAAAACGCAGTCCGGCCATGCCTACGATTTTCGTCTGCACGTTCAAAAAAACGGCTCGGGCAACTGGGTGATCACCTCGATCTATCCCCGGGTCGCGCCGTCGGGAAGCATCATCGCAAACTTGAGCAGCGGCGGGTATGCGGCGATCCTGCACTCGTTTTTAGAGCGTGAGTTTGCAGAGCAGGCGTACGACATTCAGCGCGACTTGGAGCAGTTTGCGCTGGGGATGGCGGAGCATATGGATGAGATCTACGAGGAGTCGTTTGACGAATTGGGCATCGACATCGGGCTCGATGAAAAACAAAAGATCTGGCTGTTCGAGGTCAACTGGAAGCCAGGCGTGCCGCCCGTGTTTTATCTGGAGCTCGATGTGGCGAAAAACTCCATCGGCTACGCAGCATACCTCGCGAGAAGGAAGGGACGAAAGTGAAAAAACGTCAGCCCAAACCGGCCTCAAAATCCTTGCGAGCAACACCCGCCCAAAGCAAAAAGAAAACTGCTGCCCAGCCCCCAACCCAGTCCATGGCCCGCCTGCATTTTCGTCCGCGCACAGATGAAGACGACAGCTTCATCTCCAGCATCACCTTGCTCACCCTAAAAGACGTCTTCGAAGCGTCCACCAACCAGCCGCTCACCGAAGCGATCATCCTGCAACTGGTCAACCAGACCGACACCTGTGTGATCATCGAACAGCGTGGCAAACCGATCGGCTACTACTGCTATGACAAAACGTCGGCCGACCGCATCTACTGGGGATCGCTCGTCCTCGTGCCGTCCAAGCAGGCAAAGGGCCTTGGCAGAAAAGTCGTTGAGCATTTCGTCGCCGAAGCGAAAAAACAAGGCGTGCGCCGCATCGACGGCCATGTGCAGGTGAAAAATGAGGAAGCCTACCACTTCTGGATGAGCAACGGCTTCCAAGTCGCCGGCCGGGAGCAAAACGGCTCGGTGCCAATCCTGTTCCAAATCAACTAAAAATGTCGGTTGGAAGAAAATAATGCAAGATACACTATTGTCCTTTTCGAAGCCATCCATTAAAATCTTCTATAGATATAAGGGGGTGGCTTCACATGGCACAAATCGGCAACCCGAACCCGGTAACCGATAACACGGCGAAGCAAAAAGGTCTGCTGGACGTTGTTCTCGCACCTTTGCTCGTTGTTGGCGTATCGATCGGCCTCATCGCGATCTTCGCGCAAAACGTTTCGCACGTATCGACGACTGTCGGTCATTAATTCAAAAATCCCTGGTGGCAGATTGACAGGAACGTGCCAATTTGCCGCCAGGGATTTTTTTGTGAAAATTAGCCTTGCAGTTTGCGGGCGGTCGGGCTGAGCTCGACGCCTTTTTCTTGTTTGAACGTGCCGATCAGGTAGTCCATCGAAGGATTGCTCACGCCAAACCAATAGTTCTCGTTTTTGTAGTGGTGCCATTGATGCACTTTCTTCATCCACCGGCCCCATGCCGTCAACGGCTTGATCGGGCGATGTGCCACGAAGTGCACCCACTCGTAATACAGCAGCATGCCAATCGCTCCGCTCACCACGGCAAACGCGGACATCGGGTCGCTCGTCAGCAAATAGGTGATCACGCCGAGCAGCCCGTAGTTCGGAATGCTGTACCAGACCGGCAAGAACAGCAGGTTCAGGTCGTTCGGCAGCTCATGATGATCGTAATGCAGCTTCTTCATCATTTTCAAAAGAACGGGATGTTTCGGCGGCTTCATATGGAACAAAAAACGGTGTGTCAAATACTCGCTGATCAAAAAAAGCACGGCGCCGAGCGCAATCAGCAGCCAGACCGAACCGGCAGCCAGACCTCCTCGCCCGGCCACAAAAGCGAAACAGGAAAGAAAGAGAAGTCCCATGATCCAAACGCTGGAATGGCTGACAAAGTCTCGAAGATGTTTCATCTGCGCTGTCCCCCCTTGCTTTCATTATATTGGCTCCTATATTAAAATGGGAAGAGATAAAGGAGCGTGAGGGCAGGTGCAACAACAGGAAGAGATCGTGCAGGCAGCGACGGCTGTTTTTGTGCGGGACAGGCAGGCGGGCGGCGGTGTGGAGACGTATTTGACCAAGCGGCCGGACACGATGCGGTTCTTGCCGGGGCATTATGTGTTTCCGGGCGGCACGATGGACGAGAGCGATAACGATCCGCGTTTTGCGGCGCGCGCCGTTCCCGTCACGGCGGAGCAAAATCCGGCCGGGCTGCCCCTCGGCTACTGGGTGACCGCTTTGCGCGAGTCGTTTGAAGAAGCCGGGGTCCTGCTGGCGCGCGATGCGAACGGACGATTTCCTGCGCCGGATGAGCTGGCGGAACAGCGCGAGCAACTCTTGCGGGGCGACATGTCCTTTTACGACGTGATCGCAGCGGCGGGTCTGGTGCTGGCGACCGATCGCCTGCGCTATTTCGGCCATCGCATCACGCCGCGCCGCCTGTCCAAGCGGCGCTTTGAGACGCGCTTTTTCCTGCTGGTGCTGCCGGAGGGAATGGAGCCAGATCCGCACGCAGGCGAAATCGCCGAAGCAGGCTGGACCGATGCGGCTTCCGCTTTGGCCCAATACGACGCCGGCGCCTACGACATGGTGCCGCCGACGGTGAAAGCATTGCAGACGATCGGGAGTTTTTCGGACGCAGCGAGCCTCTTTCGCTCCACGGCAGGCGTCGGCACTCCGACGGCGATGGAACTGGAATAAGCAAAGGAACCGTGCGTGCAACAGGCACCCGGTTCCTTTTTTGCTGATCACAATCAGATCGCTTCGTACCGATCCCCGTCCGTTTTCCGCACGCGGCCGTCTCCGGCCAGCTTCAGCAGATGCCCTTGGATCGTCCGCTCCGCCACCCAGATCACGCTGGGATGCACCGTGTCGCGATAGACCGCCTGCACCAGATCGTCCACCGTCCGCGGGCACTCCGCGACCAGGGTGTAGATCTGCTCTTCACGCTCCAGGCGGCGGCCGATGAAGAAATCGATCTTCTCCTGCACCTCGGCGATCATCTCGCCATGCCCGGGAGCAATCAAGCGGGCCGGGTAGCTTTTCAGACGCTGAAGCGTATGCAGATACGCCCGCAGATCCCCGTCCGGGGGCCCGATCCACGTCGTGCCCTCACCGACGATGTTATCGGCGGTGAACAGCACCTCATCTTCCGGCAGCCAGAAGTTCAGGCAGCCGTGCGTATGCCCTGGCGCGTGCAGCACCTGCAGCGCGAGCCGTCCGACCTGCACCACATCACCGTCGAGCAGTGTATGTTCCACGCGCACAGGCGCGATCTCCTTTTCGATAAAAGCCGTTTCGGCCGGATGGGCGTAGACCGGGCAGTCAAAATGCGCCGTGAAAAATTTGGCACCCGGCGAGTGGTCGCGGTGGTAGTGAGTGAGCAGGATGGCTTCGACAGTTGGCGAGCCGATTTTTGCCAAGTAGTCGACCACCGTTTGATGTGCACCTTCGAATTCGTAGCCGGCGTCGATCAATACGGCCGAGCTCCCGTCGGTCACCACATAGACGTTGGTGGTGGTAGCCGGAAACAGCGTCGGCGTCGACACCGGCAGGCGGTGTACGTGCTGGGTCACTTTCATCTGAGCAGCCCCTTTCGATTCCCCGATTTCTGTTTTCCATTATATCGAAAACGTTCCATTTTCGTATATGATAAAAGGAGATGGAAGGAGAGTGGCAGTTGATGAAAATCTATACCCGTTCTGGCGATAAAGGGGAAACCAGCCTCATTTATGGGCACCGCATTCCGAAGGATTCGATCCGCGTGGAAACGTACGGCACGATCGACGAAGCCAATTCGATGATCGGGCTTGGCGTCTCGTACCTCCGCGACGCAACCTTTCAGGCGGACGACCTGATCGAGCAGCTGTTGATCATCCAACGCGAGCTGTTCGACCTCGGCCGCGACCTCGCGACACCGGTGGAAAAAGTGCAGGAGAGCGGCTACCATGTCGGCAGCGAGAAGACGGCGCGTCTGGAGACGTTTATCGACTCGTTTGACGCAGAAGTGCCGCCCTTGACCAAGTTCATCCTGCCAGGCGGTCACACCGCCGCGTCGGCTCTGCAGACGGCCCGCACGATCACCCGCCGCGCTGAGCGCATCGCCGTGTCGCTCAGCAAAGAGGAGCAGGTCAATCCGGAGATTCAGCGCTATCTCAACCGCCTGTCCGACTACCTGTTTGTCGCAGGCCGCGCGATCAACTATCGGGCAGGGATCGTGGAACCGGAGGTTGATTTTTCTTGAGCGACACCGCTTGGTTACAAGAGACGGAGGCGTTTCTGATCGATTTGGACGGGACGCTGTACCGGGGCAAAGACGTGATCCCCGATGCGCCCGCCTTCATCCGCTGGCTGGAAGCGACCGGCCGCAAGTACCTCTATGTCACCAACAACTCATCTCGCCGTCCGGAGCAAGTGGCCGAACATCTCCGCGCGCTGGGCATCCCGGCGGAGACGGAACACGTGTTCACTTCGAGCATGGTCGCCGCCCAGTACATCAAGGAGCATGGCGGTGCAGGCAAGAAGGCGTTTGTGATCGGGGAAGAAGGGCTTCGCGATGCGCTGACCGACGTGGGGATCGAGCTGACCGATCAGCACCCCGACTATGTGGTGCAGGGCATCGACCGCTCGTTTTCGTATGACAAATTGAAAACCGCTTCGCTCAGCATTCAGGCGGGCGCCGTCTATCTCGCCACCAATGTCGACAAAGCCCTGCCGACCGAACAGGGCTTGCTGCCCGGCGCCGGGTCGCTGCTTGCCGCTGTGAAAACAGCCTCGGGCGCCGACCCGGTCGTGATGGGCAAACCGGAGGCGCGGATGATCGACTACGCGGTGGAACTGCTAGGCGTGGCAAAGGAGCGCGCCGTCGTCGTCGGCGACAACCTGGAGACCGACATCCTCGCCGGTGTCAACGCCGGGGTGCGCACGGTGCTCGTCCTGTCCGGGTTTTCCAAACAGGAGCACGTGGGAGCCGCGGAAGGCAAGCCGACGGTGATCGTCGACAGTTTGACCGATTTGATGAGAGTGGCCGAGTAATGCAAACAACCGTCCCGTTCGCACTAGCGAATCAGGGACGGTTTTTGATTCACGTCGAGCGTGAGCAAGGTGCTGGCGGAGATTGAGCGCCATCTGCGGACCTGGCGACCGCGCTGTATGGACCGGGACTTTTGAAGAATGCCCATGCGGTCGATGAGCATTGCGATTTGCAGGAGATCGTGAGCACAGCTAAAGTTCTGGCGCATACCATTTCACAGTGGTGCAATCAAAAACGAGACCCGACCTGAATTGGCCGGGTTTTTGCGTGTAAATAGGGGATTTGGGACTTGTTTTTTGCCGTCTAGGTCTTTCTTCCTGAATTGCAATGTCGAAAAATTTTTCTCATTTGTCGAAACTGAGCCCTGATGCGGTCTCCTCTCCGTCAATTACCTCTACTAACCGCCACAGTCGAAATAGAGGATTTAAGGCGAGTCTGGCAAGGATACCTCCAATCTAGCACTCTCTCAGACGTTATTTCGCCGTATTTGGTTATCTTGACCAGCTCAAAATCTAGTGGGTATAATCACCTTTGTTGTCTACCGAGACACTATATATAGTGTTTGCTTAGGAGAAGGGAGTTGTCGGGCACCATGAATTGCCCCTACTGTTCGCATGACAGCACAAGGGTGATCGAATCCCGCTCGACAGACGAAGCGGTACGACGCCGCCGGGAATGCGACAATCCTGAGTGCCAGCGCCGCTTTACTACATACGAGAAAGTAGAGATGGCGCCGCTTTTGGTAGTAAAAAAAGATGGCAAGCGGGAGGAATTCTCCCGGGAGAAGCTCTTGCGGGGCATCATTCGCGCCTGCGAGAAGCGTCCGATTGCCGTCGAAGAGATGGACAGTCTGGTCGATGCGGTCGAGCGCGAAGTGCGCCGGGAATTTGAAAAAGAAGTCCCGGCCGATCGAATCGGCGAAAAAGCGATGGACAAGCTCCGCACGATCGACGGGGTCGCCTATGTGCGATTCGCCAGCGTATATCGTCAATTCAAAGACGTAGAAACTTTTGCACAAGAAGTGCTGGGGCTCTTAAACCATAAATCATAGAAATCGAGGGGATACGGTGATGACAGCAGAGATTCAAGGCAGCATACTTCCGTTTAACGAAGAGGACTACTTGGCGCCCACCGGGGAGCGTATCGTGTCGGACCGCTATTTGCTGAAAGACACCAAGAAAGAAACGCTTTCCGTCGGCTCGCTGGTAGTTGCGGTCATCGACAAGAAGCGCGCGTTCCATGAACTGGCGCGCGTGATCGAAGTCGATGCGGCCGGCAAAGAGGTCAAAGTGGAACTGCGCGACGGCTTCCAGTTGGAGCTGCCGGTCGATCAGATCGACGTGCTGCAGGAGACGGTGCCGCGCCAGATGTGGCAGCGCATCGCCCGCGGGGCGTCGGTGGTGACGAACGATCCCAAGCGTTGGGAAGAGCGTTTCTACAACCTGCAAGCCGGTTGGAAGTATGTGCCGGGCGGCCGCATCAACGCGTCGCTGGGTACGGGGGTGCAGACCACCTCGTACAACTGCTTTGTCATCCCGAACGTCGGGGCAACCCCGCGCGACTATGCGAACTCGTTCGGCCAGACGCTGGAGATTCAAGCGCGCTCCGGCGGCGTCGGCATGAACCTGTCGCAAGTGCCGCCGCAAGGGTCGCTGACGCCGGTCCGCGACGTGCGCAAAGCGGATCTGCAGCTGGTGCTGGACGTTTGGCATGCCGATCTGCTCGACTTTTTGAAGGAAGGCTATCAGAACTCGACCAAGGTCGTCCGCGTTTCCCGCGAGTTTTTGCGTGCCGTGGAAGAGGATGCGGAGTGGACGTTCGTCTTCCCGGACACGAGCGTCGAGAACTATGACGAGCTCTGGAACGGCAACCTGACCGAATGGCAGGAAAACGGCTACCCGGTGCAGATCGGCGAAACGGTGCAGGCCGAATACCTGTACGAGCAGATCTTGGAAAGCGGTGTCATGGTCGTGCAGGACGTGATCGGCATGACGCTGGTGCCGGGCGACCGCCGCGGCACGATCGCAGGCACCTTGGCCGACATGTGGGAAGCGCTGGAGCGCGGCAAGCGCGTCTCGGTCATCCTGTCTTCCTTGCGCCCGCGCTACAGCTATGTGCGCGGCGTCAATGGCCGTTCTTCCGGGGCGTACTCCTGGGGCAACCTGTTTGACAAAGGGAACTACGTGTTTGCGAACGGCTTTGGCCCGGTCGGCGTCGGCGAGATCATGAGCGTCGGCTGCCAGCTGACCCTGCAGGGCGGTTCCCGCCGCGGTGCGCTGATGCTGATCCTGAACGACCGCCACGCGGACATCAAGAAGTTCATCACCTGCAAGCAGGTCGACGGCGTGATCACCGGAGCGAACTTGTCGGTCGGCGTTTCGGAAGAGTTCATGGCGGCGAAGGCGAGCGGCAGCACGTGGCAGATCGGGTACCCGCATCTGGAGGAGATGTCCGGCTTCGACGGCGACTTCCACAAGTGGGAAGCGAATGGCCGCGAACTGAACGTAAGCGAAGAGATGAAAGCGGAAGACCTGTGGGATGAAATGATGGAATCGGCGTGGAAGTCGGCTGAGCCGGGCGTCGTGTTCCTGGGCCGCTACAATGCGATGTCCAACTCCAACTACTTCAACCCGATCATCGCGACCAACCCGTGCGGCGAGCAAGGCTTGCCGGCATACGGCATCTGCAACCTCGGCGCGGTGGTGCTCTCCCGATTTGCAGCGGGCTTCAAAGGGGCTTCCGCACCGGTGGCGTTCGGGAACCCGTTGCTGGAAGCGCAGATTCGCGACGAGCTGAAGAAGCAGTTTGCGGACGAACAGGCTGAATTTTTGCTGCATCACATCAAGTGGGAAGAGCTGGAGACGGCGATCCGCACCGGTCTGCGCTTCCAGGATGCGGTGATCGATGCGACCTACTATCCGTTTGAAGAGAACCGCGAGAACCAACTGGCTGAGCGCCGCGTGGGCCTGGGCATCATGGGTCTGCATGACCTGATGATCTTCAGCGGCATCACGTATGGTTCGGACGAGTCGACCCGCTTCATCGAGGTGCTGCTCGGCATGATCGCAGAGTGGACGTATCTGGAGTCGGTGGAACTGGCGAAGGAGAACGGTCCGTTCCCGATGTTTGATGCCGATCTGTACCTGCAATCCGGTTACATGCAGCAACTGGCGAAAGAGAAGCCGCATGTGACCGATGCGATCCGCAAATACGGCGTGCGCAACGTCACGACGATGACGATCGCCCCGACCGGGACGACCGGCACGATGGTCGGCTGCTCGACCGGCTGTGAGCCGTACTACGCGTGGTCGTACTACCGCAACTCGCGCCTCGGCATGTTTGAAGAGAACGCGAAGATTGTGGATGATTTCTACGGTGCGTTCCCGGGCGTGGAACAGCTGCCGGAGTACTTTGTGACGGCGATGGATCTGTCGCCGGTCGACCACGTTCGCGTGCAGGCGGCGCTGCAGAAGTGGATCGATTCGTCGATCTCCAAGACTTGCAACGCGCCGAACTCCTACACGGTGGAAGACACGAAGAAGCTGTACGACCTCGCCTACGAGCTCGGCTGCAAAGGCGTGACCATCTACCGCGACGGTTCCCGCTCGGAACAGGTGCTGTCGCTGAAAGAGGAAAAGGCGGACGAGCAGGAACAAGCGGGGGAAGAGCAGAACGTGCTGTCGCCGGAAGAGATCCTCGCGCTGACCAACCAGACCTACAAGCGCCAGCCGCGTCCGGACGTGCTGTACGGTGCGACGTATAAGAAAGACACGCCGCTCGGCTCGGCGTACATCACGATCAACGACGACCCGGAACTCGGCCTCGCGCGCGAAGTGTTCGTGAACATCGGCAAGGCCGGCTCCGACGTCTACGCGTCCAATGTGGCGCTGGGCCGCGCGATCACCTTGTATCTGCTCGACTCCCAAAACCCGAACAAAGAAGCCGAACTCGTCAAAACGTTCTCCGGCATTGGCGGTTCCTCTTCGGTCGGCTTTGGCGAGCGCCGCATTACGTCTGTCCCGGATGCGATCGCCAAATCGCTGATCGAGCACTCCGAGACCTTCCCGCTGCGCCATCTCGATGAGCTGCTGGCCGGGAAAGAAGTAGCATGCGGGCATGATCACCATGCGAACGGCAATGGCAAGTCGCTGCGCGAATACAACGTGGGCAAAGACTACTGCCCGCAATGCCACCAGCATACGTTGGTGCGTCAGGGTGGCTGTTCTGAGTGTGAGGCATGCGGGTTTAGCAAGTGTTAGGCTTTCGAAAATAGGTTGCAGGAATAGGGTTTAGGGCATATGCACATGCATATGCCCTTTTTATTTTGTAGTAGGGTGGATACAATCGAAGATGTCTCGTAGATCCGAGTTGTTGAAATAGACTTGCATTGGGTATGATTTACAAAGGAAGGATGTGCAGAACGATGGATCTCGAAATGGTGATGCAGGAATTGGAGTCGCTCGGCAAGGAACGTATCAAGAAGACGTATCTAAACAATGGTGCACACGAGCCGCTTTTTGGCGTGGCGACAGGCGAAATGAAGCCACTTGCAAAGAAAATCAAGAAAAATCAACCTTTAGCCGAACAGCTTTACGCCACCGGGAACTACGATGCCATGTATTTTGCTGGTATCATTGTGGACCCAATGGCAATGACGGAGGCAGATTTTGAGCGCTGGATGGATGCGGCGTATTTTTATATGTTGTCCGATTTTGTGGTTGCCGTAACTTTGGCAGAAACCGATATGGCGCAAGCTGTTGCCGATAAATGGATCGCAAGCGGTGAAGAACTTAGAATGTCCGCGGGCTGGAGCTGTTACTGCTGGCTGTTGGGGAATCGCCCGGATGGTGAATTTACCCTCAGTAAGTTGGCCCGTATGCTTGAGCAGGTGGAAAAAACGATTCACGATTCTCCTGATCGAACGAAGTCGGCGATGAATACTTTCATCTACACCGTCGGGATTTCATATGTACCGCTCCATGAGCAGGCAGTTGAAACCGCAAAGGCAGTAGGCCAAGTCGAAGTCAGGCGGGGCAAGAAAAAAAGCAGTCTCGCGCTCGCTTCTGAAAAAATTCAAAAGGATGTAGATCGCGGGCAGCTTGGTTTCAAACGCAAACATGTAAGGTGTTAGCTCGTTTGTAGTGGAGTCAGTAAGAACCTTAACGAAAGGTTGTTCGTGCAAAAGAGAGGCCGGGCAGATGACGCTCGGCCTCTTGTTATTGACAAATACAAACATGATCATATAATGTCTATATAAAACCAAACGAATTTGAGGTGCGTCTATTGGAGTCTGTTTCGGATTTGTTTTGGGAGGCCTCGGTGGAAGAGATGAAGCGGGGGTACAGGCACCGGGCGGCAGACAGCGAATACGTGTGCCTGATCTGCGGGGAGACGTTTGAGGAAGGCTTGATCTACCCGTCTGACGGGCGGCTGTACGAAGCGGGCAAATACGCCGGGGTGCATGTGGAGCGGGAGCATGGGTCGGTGTTTGAATTTCTGCTGGGACTTGGCAAGAAACTGACCGGCCTCACCGACTTGCAACGCAAGCTCCTGCACTATTTCTACTATGGCTACACCGACAGCGAGATTGTGGACGCGATGGATGGCGGGAGCACGTCGACGATTCGCAATCACCGCTTCTCGCTGCGGGAGAAAGAAAAACAGGCCAAAGTCTTTCTGGCCATCATGGCCGCGATTGACGGCAAATCGCAAAAAGAGAGGAAGGCGGAGCTGATGTCTCGGGAACGTCGCGCGAAATTGAAACAGGAATATTTGAACACACCGAAAAAGATGGGGATCTTCCAGATTCGCAATCTGGTCAACGGGAAAATTTTTCTCGGCAGCTCGCCGAACTTGCCCGGCAAGGAGAACTCGGTGCTGTTCCAGTTGCGCATGGGCAGCCATTACAACAAAGCCCTGCAGCAGGAATACCAAGAGTTTGGCGCGGACAATTTTGTCTTCGAAACGGTGGCTGAGATCAAACACCGCGAGGAGGCGACGCAGGAAGAGTATAAGCAGGAACTTGAAGACTTGCTGGAACTGTGGATGGAAGAACTCCAGCCGTACGGGGATCGCGGGTATCATAAAAAGTAAAATCCTTACAAAAAGACAGGTATTCCATGCTGAATACCTGTCTTTAATGATGTGAATATGCGATGTTGTGAAGGGCAAGCTACGTGTAGTTGGGCATGGTATTGGAGGTACATACAGGATGGCACATACTCATGTAAAACTCACTTCGGCTGAAATTTCGCTCTTATGGGGCAGTTACATAAGCGACAGCATGACCAGGCAGATGTTTGATTATTTTCTGGGGAATGTGGAAGACCCGGATGTGCAACAGCTTCTGCAACAGGCGCACACCCATTGTGAGGAAGATATGTGCGCGGTGGCAGCCCTTTTTCGCGAGGAAGGGATTCCGGAGCCGTTGGGGTTTACCGCAGCGGATGCACGCCGGGATGCGCCGCGGCTGTATTCGGATGTCACGCTGCTGTTCTTTTTGAAAAACAGGACGATGATCGTGCAGACGCTCAACGCGATGTCCGCCTCGCTGTCAGCCAGGGAAGATGTTCGGGAGTTCTTTTCGGAGCGGCTGCTGCGGTTCAATGAGATGAACAACCGGCAGATTTCGATGATGCTGGAAAAAGGTGTCTATACGCGCCCGCCGTTCGTCACGTTGCCGGAAAAGGTGGACATGGTGAAGGATGACAGCTTCTTGAGCGGCATCTGGGACAAGCGCCCGCTGCTCGCTCAGGAGGCTGCGAATCTGTTTTTGAATCAGGAGATCAATGCGCTGGGCGCAACGGTGCTGAAAGGGTATCTCCAGACCGCACAGGACAAGGACGTGCGCAAGTATCTGGAGCGCGGGTATGAGCTGGCGATGAA
This sequence comes from Tumebacillus sp. BK434, assembly GCF_004340785.1. NCBI lineage: Bacteria > Bacillati > Bacillota > Bacilli > Caryophanales > Alicyclobacillaceae > Tumebacillus > Tumebacillus sp. BK434. Next base: position 14,169 of record NZ_SLXS01000006.1, read on the forward strand.
GTTTGCCTCGTTGTTTGCTGATGAACTGCGGCAGGCAGGAGTGGTCTTTGCGGTCAACCCTTATTTTGAAGTCACCAACTCAAACGTGCCGCCGTTTTCAGACAAGCTGATGCTCGCTCATGTGGACGCGCTGAACACGGCCGGGATCAGCAATTACGGGGTCGGGCTGTCGTCTTCGATGCGGCGGGACTTGGTGTCGATGTACACGAAATGCATCGCTCAGACGCTGGAGTTCGCTTCGGACGGTGCACAGCTGGTGATCGAAAAAGGCTGGCTGGAGCAGCCGCCGCAAGTGTGAAGCAAAAAGGCAATGTACATTATCGTACATTGCCTTGTTTTTTATGGAAGTAATAGGAGCTGACCAAGATCAGCAGCGAGCTGCCGAGGACGAGGATCAGCAGGAACGGGAACATCCACGCAGCGGGCAGGAACAGGCTGAGCAAAAGCAGCGCCCCGGTGATGACAAACACGCGGCCGGCGAAGATATGGGTCTTGCGCCAGACTTCCGGGCTGGACAGGGTCCACGGCGTTTTGATGCCAAAATAATAGTTCTGCTGGAAGCGCGGCATATAGTTGCCGAGGAGCAGGAACAGCAGGCCGATCAGCCCCGGGACAAAGCGCGCTATGTTGAAGTCGTAGCCGAGCCAGTTGGAGATCACGACCGCTTGGATGCCGAGGAAGAAGAGCATCAGCAAGTTGTTGACGAGGTACAGGCTCGAAGCGAAACGCGGGTAGTTGGCGCGTTTGGGGTCGATCTTCGGCATCAGTTGGAGCACGGCATAGACGATGATCATGAGCACCGGAGCCAGCCAGATGCCGGTCAATTTGGAGGAGTAGTCGTCCGGTTCTCCATTCACTCCCCAGTGCGTGGGAATCTGGTCGGGCAGCTGCGGGTAGACCCAGATGCTTGCTCCGATGGAGATGAGGATGATCAGAAACGGAAGAATGTGTTTTTTCATCACGGTATCAGTCCTTTCAGTCCTTGTCTGCAGAAAATTGGAGAACCCATTTGAGCAGGTCTTGGAAGACGGTGGTATTCAAGGAGTAGTAGATATGCTGGCCTTGGCGCTCATCCCAGACGAGGTCGGCCTGTTTGAGCAGGCTGAGGTGGTGGGAGATGCTCGGTTTGGTCATCCGAAACTGGTCGGCGATCTCGCCGGCCGTCATGTCCCGCTCTTTGAGCAGATCGAGGATCTTGCGGCGGGTCGGATCGGACAGAGCCTTGAAAGCTTGGTTTAAAGTCAATAGGTTCGCTTCCCTTCGAGATTTAGAAAAGTGTCTAAATGTCTAATTCCATAAAAACATATTTTCTGCAAAGTGTCAAGGCGGGAAGTGGCGAGGCGATCGTCGGTACGGGAGCAATTGCAAGGCTGTTCATAGGGAGCGGCCTGATGTGATGCCTATTTTGGGGGGACAGGTACAAGTGCCTTTCCGAAAAGGCGGGTTGACGCATTAGATAGCAGTGTGAAGTGATACACAAACATTTTTGATTGAAGGAGTGTTGTGAAATGTACGGTGCTTTTGGCGGTTACACCCGTTGGGCGGTTGTATTCCTGATCATCTTCGTTCTGTTCTTCCTGCTCGTACCTATCTGCTACCCGGTGCAAACTACGCAAGTTCGCTGCGACTAATCCATCCATCTTCCTGCGGGAGTCCCCGAGTGATCGGGGGCTCCTGTTGGTTTTTGGGAGTGATAAAGATTATCAATGTCAATTATCGACTGAAAATGACGATGACAATCATTCTCGGTTGAAAATATAGGGTCTACCTTTTGTTTTTGTGGAATTACGGCTGTTATCGTGGTAATATGATGATAATAAGGAGTTGGGATGAGGAGGTTGAGGCAGATGCAGCTGTCGGCAAGATCGGAGAAGTTGATTCGGTACGGAATGATTCTGACATTTATCGTGTTTTTGATTAAGATCATCGGGGGTTATATGACCGGCTCATTGGCCTTGATTTCGGACGGATGGCATCTGGCCGGGGATCTGGTCACACTTGCGCTGTCGTGGTGGGGGCTGAAGCAGTCGGTGAAGCCGGCGACCCGCAAGCAGTCGTTTGGCATGTATCGGGCGGAGATTGTGACGGCGTTTATGGCCAACCTGCTCTTGGTCGGTGTCGGAGTCTATATTGTGATCGAAGCGGTGCAGGCGTTCTTTCATCCGGTCGCGGTGCAAGGCGGCTGGGTGTTTGGGCTGACGGCGGTCGGGTTGGTGATCTATACGGCGCTGACCTGGCTGCTCGGTCAGGAGAAGGACAATATGAATGCGAAGTCGGCTTGGCTGCACTTTTTGGGCGATGCATTGGCTTCGGTGGCGATTCTGATCGGTGCGGCGGTGATCTATTTTACCGGCTGGTATTGGGTGGACGCCATTTTGGGCGGTCTGGTCGGCGTGGTGATCATGGCCGGAGCGGCGAAGATGGCGTGGGAAGGGGCTCATATTTTGCTGGAGTTCGCTCCGCAGCACATCGAACCGGAAGAGGTGGAACGGGAGCTGCTGGCGATTGAGGACGTGACGGCGGTGACCGACCTGCATCTGTGGAGCTTGACGCCGACGCAGCATTTTATGAGCGTGCATTTGGCGGTCGCTGTGGAAAGGATTTCCGAAGGGGAACTGGTGATCCGCAAGGCGCAGCAGATGATGCTGGAAAGGTTTGGCGTGCATCATGTGACGGTGCAGTTGGAGACGGGGTCTTGCCGAACTTGTTTCCATACGGTGGTGGAGATGAACGGGCACTGTGTGGCTTGTCCGGAGATGCGCGATGAATTGATTGTGATGCAGTAAACGGTCGCAGGAAGGGGTGAGGAGCTCCTCCCTGCGAGGGAGACCCCATGTGCTGCTGAGCGGGAAACGTCGCGCATGGGGTGCCGGGAGAGGGCAACTTCGTGCGTTGCTTATTTTTGATAAGTGAAGGTGGCGCCGTCATGTCGGGTGATGCCGGGGACTTGGGACAAGTCTTCAGCGAGCCGCATGGCGGCGTCGTCTTTTTGTTTGGCTTCGACCATGATGTCGAGGTCGCTGCCGCCGAGCTCGTGGACGAGGTCGAGGAAGGGCAGCAGGTCGCCTGGGTCGATGTAGTCGGCGTGATGTGTGGGCTTGTCCGCGTCCTTGGGGGAGGAAACGTGGATTTTCGGCGGCAGGCCGGTGTGTTCCCAGAGACGGAAAACGCGGGGGACGAGGTCGCGCAGGTCTTCGTTCCCCGGATTGCAGCGGTGGTGGTGGATGTCGAGCACCATCGGGATGTTGAGCTGCTCGCACAGCTGCAAGGTCTCCGCGGCCGTGTAGGTTTTGTCGTCGTTTTCGAGGGTGAGGCGGGCTTGGACGTGTGGCGGCACGAGCTGCCAGTTGGCGGCGAAGCGGGCCAGCGATTCGCTTTTGTCTTTGTAGCTGCCTCCGACGTGCATGACGAGCTTGGCCCGCTCGTCGAGGCCCATCATGGTGAACATGCGGACGTGGCGCTCGAGGTCGCGGACAGAATTGGCGACCACATCTTGGGACTTGGAGTTGAGCAAGGTGAAGTGGTCGGGGTGGAAGGAGACGCGCATCGCTTTGGCTTTGATATAATCGCCGACTTCGGCGAATTCGGGGCCGAGCTTGCCCCAGAAATCCCAGTCGGCCGTCAGCTCATGGCCGAGCAGCGGGATCAGCTTGGAGGTGAAGCGGTAGACGTGCAGACCGTGGGCATGGGCATGGCGCAGCACGCGCAGGGAGTTCTGGATGTTGGAGGCGGCGATGCGGGTGAGCTTGCGCAGGCCCGCTTCGCGGTTGATGATCTTTTGGAAGTTGGTCACCGTCATCGTCTGGGACGGCGAGGCATTTTTGAGATGCTGGGACATGGCGACAAAACCTAAGCGGATTTTCATAACGTTTCCCCCATTTTGGTTGTGAAAAAAGGAACATTCTGTGACAACGCTGTGTATATTGGTAGTGGGTGAATGATTTCACAAGTTGATACGGCATGACTTTTCTAGGATGATGCAACACTAGATGATAGAGAGTCTTGACGGATAGGAGTGGTGTGTGATGGCGAAGATCGTGATTCTGGGTGCCGGCTATGGCGGCATGGCCGCAGCGGTGGAGCTGGAGCAGGCCGGGCTGCCGTTTACGCTGGTCAACAAGCATGAGTATCACTATTTTACGACGCTTTTGCACGAGCCCGCGGGCGGGCGCAATGAGTTTGAGCAGTACTATGTCAATCTGCACGATGTGCTGCGCCGGGAGTCGTCGACTGTGCAGCTGGATGTGGTCAAAGAGCTGCGTCCCAAGGAGAACAAGGTGCTGACCGAACGGGGCGAGCTGACGTACGACTACGCAGTGGTCGCCCTGGGCAACGCGCCGGAGTTCTTTGGGATTCCCGGCATGAAGGAGCATGCGCTGCTGCTGCGCTCGCTGGAGACGGCGCGGCAGATCCACGATCATGTGGAGCGGGCGTTTGCAACGTATCATGAAGATCGGGACGAGAGCAAGCTGCGCGTTCTCGTCGGCGGCGCCGGCTTGACCGGTGTGGAGCTGTGCGGCGAGCTGGCCGAATGGCTGCCGGAGCTGGCCGGGCGGTACGGGGTGCCGTTTTCGAAGGTGGAGCTGGTGAACATTGAAGCGGCGCCGACGATTCTGCCGATGCTGTCTGACGAACTGCGCGCGGCGGCCGAAAGCGCGCTGCAGAAAAAGGGCGTCAAACTGCTGACCGGCGTGGCGATCACCAAGGTGCTCCGGGACCAGGTGGAACTGAAGACGGGCGAGGTGATCGACGCGAAGACGATCATCTGGACGGGCGGCGTCCGCGCCAACCCGCTGCTCGCCGCCGCCGGACTGCAGACCGACCCGCGGGGGCGGGCGGTGGTCAATGCGTACCTGCAGGCGGTCGAGCACGCCAACGTTTTTGTGATCGGCGACTCTGCTTCATTTCCCGGCGAGGACGGGCGTCCGCTGCCCCCGACCGGTCAGGCGGCAACACAGATGGGCGACCATGCGGCAAAGAATCTGGCGAACCTCTTGCATGGCCGAGCACTGGAGCCGTTCCGCTTTGTGAATCTGGGGACGCTCGCTTCGATCGGGCATGAGTTTGGCGTCGGCAGCGTCAAAGGCTTGCACGCGGTCGGCGTATCGGCGTCGCTGATGAAGGAAGCTTCAAAAGTGAAGTACCTGTGGAGCCTCGGCGGGCTGCGCATGGTGTCGTTGAAACGCGGCCAGTTGAAGCGCAAAGGCTCGTAGGCGAGAACAAGCTCTCTTTTGTCATTGGCAAAAGAGGGCTTTTTGCTGCCGTCCATTAGTTTGCTCACCTGTCGCAATTTATTACGCATGGTGTCTGATATTGTCCACTATAATTTGACAGAAGACCGGGAAGCGAGTGAGGAGGAGGAGAAGCATGTCTGTGATCAAGTTTGGCACCGACGGTTGGCGCGGTGTGATTGCGAAGGAGTTTACGTTTGCCAATATTGCGATTGTGACCCAAGCGGTCGCCAGCTATATCAAGGCGCACGGACTGGACGGGAAGCCGGTGGCGATCGGGTTTGACAACCGCTTTTTAGGCCATTTGTTTGCGGAGCGGGCGGCGGAGGTGCTGGCCGGGAACGGGATCGCAGTGCGGCTCTGCGACGCCCCTGCGCCGACGCCGGCGGTGGCGTCGATGATCGTCACAGCGGGCTTAGCGGGGGCGCTGATGGTGACGGCGAGCCACAACCCGCCGGAGTATAACGGGATCAAGTTCATCCCGCAGTATGCCGGGCCGGCGACGCCGGAGATCACAGATGAGATCACCCGCTATGTACGGGAGGTCGAATCGGGTCGCATCGACGTGCATGTAACACCGTATGCGCGGGCGTCGCGGACGGGTACGATTACGGCCGTTTCTCCGCGCGAAAGTTACGGGCAGTTGCTGAAACGGGCGGTCGACGGGGACCTGATCCGTAAGGCCTGCCTGAAGGTGGTGCTCGACCCGATGCACGGGGCGGGGATCGGGTATCTGGAGCCGATCTTGCAGGAGCTCGGCGTGCAGGTGCTGGCTGCGCTGCGCAACACGCCCGACCCGATGTTTGGCGGGGGCTTGCCGGAACCGTCGGCCGAGCGGTTGCAGGAGCTGGCCCGGCTGACGAGGGAGCAGGGCGCCGACCTCGGGCTGGCGTTGGACGGGGATGCGGACCGCTTTGGGATTCTCGACCCGAGCGGGGCGTATGTGACGCCCAATGAAGTGTTTGCGCTGCTGACCCACTCGCGTTTGGCGCGTCAGGGCATGATGAAAAAAGTGGCGCGGACGGTGGCGACGACGCATCTGATCGACCGGATCGCGGCGGCGCACGGGGTGCCGGTCGTGGAGACGCCGGTCGGGTTTAAGTACATCGGGCAGGAGATTTTGAGCGGAGCGGGCATCGGCGGCGAGGAGAGCGGCGGGCTGTCGGTGGCGGAGCATCTGCCGGAGAAGGACGGCCTGCTCGTGGCCCTGCTGATGCTGGAGCTCCGGGCGCGCACCGGGCGGTCGCCAAAAGAGCTGTTGACGGAGCTTGGTGCGCTGTACGGGTCGTTCGTCAATGAGCGCCTAGACGTCAAAACGACGCCGGATCAAAAGGAGCTGGTGCTGCAGGTGATGCAGGACTGGAGCGATGCGCGGCTCGGGCTGTGGGACGTGACGGGCAAGACGGCGACAGACGGAGTGAAGCTGACGTTCGCATCCGGGGCGTGGGTGTTGGTGCGCCCGTCGGGGACGGAGCCGCTGTTGCGGATTTATTTGGAGGCGCAGGATGCCAGGGAGCTTGCCGGGCTGAAAAGGGCGCTGCTGGAGGCGCTGGGGCTCTCCTTGTAAGCGGAGGGCTCGTTTGACGGAGGTGCTGTCTTCTCTTACAATTCTTCTATTGGGGTCTGTGAGAGGTGGAGAGAGATGGGCGCACTCAGTTTTCGCGATGTGATGGGGGAACTCAAGAAGGGTGTCTTGCGCGAGGTGTATCTGCTGTACGGCACCGAGGCGCTTTTGATCGATGATCTGGTGCAGGCGATCCAGCAGCAGGCGTTGCCGGGCGGGATCGACGATTTTAACTATACGCGGATTCATTATGATGAAACGCCGATACAGCTCGCCGTGCAGGAAGCGGAGACGATCCCGTTTCTGTCGGAGCAGAAAGTGGTGCATGTGCAGAACTGCCTGGCTTTTACGTCCGGCAAGTCGCCGCGGGTCGATCATGATCCGGATGCGCTGCAGCGCTATCTTGAGCATCCCGCTCCGTTCACGACGCTGATCCTGACGGTGAATGCGGAGAAGCTCGACGAGCGGAAAAAGCTGACCAAGGCGGCGCAGAAAAACGCCTGTGTGGTGCAGTTCACGGCGCTCAAGGAAACGGAATGCCGGGACTGGATCGGCGCGGAGGTGCGCCGCCAAGGCGTGGGGATCACGCCGGACGGGATCGCGCGGCTGATCTTGTCGGTCGGGACCAACCTGCGGCTCTTGCGCAGCGAGATCGAGAAGCTGGCGTTGTACGCGGGCGAAGGCGGCATGATCGAGGAAGCGTCGGTCGATGCGCTGGCGACGCGGACGATGGAGCAGAATATTTTTGTGTTCATCGACGAAGTGGTGCGCGTCCGCATCGACAAGGCGATGCGGATGATGTATGACCTGTTGAAAAACAAGGAAGAGCCGATCAAGCTGCTGTTCATGATCACGCGCCAAGTGCGGATCATGCATCAGGTGAAGGTGCAGAGCGGGCGCGGGTATTCCCTGCAGCAGATCGCCCAGCAGGTCGGCGCTCACCCGTACGCGACGAAAGTGGCGAAAGAGCAGGGCAACCGTTTTTCGGTGAAAGTGCTGGAGAGGCTGTTGCAGGAGCTGGCCGAGATCGACTACAAGATCAAGACCGGGCAGTTGAACGACCGGACGGCGCTGGAGATGTTTTTGCTGTCTTTGCCGCAAAAGGTGAGTTAAAGGCGGCGTTTCGGGGACACTACGGGTGGAGGTGACGGTGAATGGCACGTCGCAAACGCAGACGGCTTCTCGTACCGGAAGCCCGCAGTGCGCTCGATCAGCTCAAGGCGGATGTGATGAACACGATGACGCCGGAAGCTGCCAAGTTCGAATCGGCACAGCGTCAGCAGATCCCGCTGCAAAAGGACGGCGACAACGGCGAGCTCACCGCGCGTGAAGCGGGCAAAGTCGGCGGTCCGATCGGCGGGCAGATGGTGAAGAAGCTGATCGCCATGGCCCAGATGCAAATGATGAACGAACAGCAGCAAGATCGTTCGAACCAATAAAAAAACGACCCTTCCTCATGAAAGGGTCGTTTTCTTGTTACAGTAAAAGCCTCACTGCTTTGGCGCCAAAGCGATAAAGCCATCACTATCAATACGCCATTACGCGATGTTCGATTTGTTGAACTTCTTGGTCAGGCGGGACTTCTTGCGAGCTGCAGTGTTCTTGTGAACCAGGCCTTTGGTTACAGCCTTGTCCAGGGAACGCATTGCTTGCTTCAAGAATTCAGCGGTGTTCGCATCGTTGGAAGCCAGGGCTGCTTCGAACTTCTTGATGGAAGTGCGCAGAGCAGATTTAGCAGCAGCGTTGCGGAGCGTGCGGACGCTAGTGGTCTTTACGCGTTTTACAGCGGACTTGATGTTCGGCATCTATTTTCACCTCCATATCGAGTGCAATATCCATAAAAAGCACAAGTGATATTTTATCATGGGCATTGCTAGAATGCAACCGTTCTGCCGATTTGCATATTTTCGCAGGGGTTTTGTTACTCTACTGGATAAGTTTGTTGCATCGAATCTATCTGGATGATGAGGTGAAGTCTGTGGCAAGAGAGTTTCGTTTTCCAAGACAAGCGGAGCAGACGGAGATCGATTGGAATTCGTACAGCGTGAATACAGACCTGGCGCTGGAGGCGCATCAGATTTTTTCGCCGCAGCACGGCGGCACGATTCCCGGCGTCAAATCGTCGAGCGAAGAGCTTGACGGGATCACGATCACCCGGCTGTCGATCGAAGATGAGGTCGGCTCAAAGATTATGGGCAAGATGGTCGGCAACTACCTGACGTTTGAAGTGCCGGGGCTGCGCTATAAAGACCCCGATCTGCAAAAGCGGGTCGCAGAGCAGTTTGCCGAGGAGCTGAAAAAATTCGTCTCGCTGCCGGAGGAGGCGACCGTGCTGGTGATCGGGCTTGGCAACCGCAAGGTGACGCCCGACGCGCTGGGGCCGCTGGTGTGCGACAACCTGTTCGTGACCCGCCATCTGTTCGACCACATGCCGGAGCTGGTCGAGCAGGGCGGCTACCGTCCCGTCGCAGCGGTGGCGCCCGGCGTGCTCGGCATCACCGGGATCGAGACGAGCGAGATCGTGCACGGGATCGTCAAGAAAATCAAGCCGGATCTGGTGATCGCCGTCGATGCGCTGGCCGCCCGGTCGCTGGAGCGGGTGAACACGACGATCCAGGTCGCCGATGTTGGGATCTCGCCCGGTGCCGGTGTCGGCAACAAGCGCAAAGGATTGAACAAAAAATCGCTCGGGGTGCCGGTGATCGCGGTGGGCGTGCCGACGGTGGTCGATGCGGTCACGATCACGTCCGATGCGATGGACCTCCTGGTGCAGCGTCTGGAGCGTGACGTGCCGGGGAACGGGATGACCAAGCTGCTCGGCGGCTTTGACGAAGGGGAGAAGAAGCAGCTGATCTTCGAACTGCTCCAGCCGCTCGGGCAGAACCTGATGGTGACGCCAAAGGAAGTCGATACGTTTGTGGAAGATATCGCCAACGTGTTGGCCAACGGGCTGAATGTCGCGCTGCACGACGCGATCTCGATGGATGATGCGAGTCTGTTCACACATTAGAATTTTTCGAGTCCGCCCTGTAACCGAACGCCGGCTCTGCGCGTCAGATCAGGCAGGAGGTGTAAAAAAATGAGAAAGATGGTTGTAGCGCTGGCGTTTGCCGTGGTGCTGAGCGGATGCTTTGATGAAGAATTGGGGCTGAAGGAACCGCAGGCTGCTGTGACCGACAGTGACGGATGGACGGAGAGCCCTGTGTTTACGGCAGGGAATTATAAAATGCGCGGCATTGAAGGCAAGGTCGCGTACATAGATGCGACGATAACTTCGGACGGGCAGAAGCTGATGTGGCATTTCTGGGGCGATCCGAAGGCGCTGACCGGGTCGTTTCGCGTCGTGGCGGTGAGCAAGGAGACCGGCGCGCAGACGGAGGTCTTCCAAGGGCTCTTGGGCGGCCCGCTGAACGGCGCGACGGCGCACGCCCCGTCGCTGGTGAAATTGCCGGGGAAAGGGATCTGGCGGCTCGATGTGTACGTTGGGGAAAAAGCGGATACTCACTATGGGAGCATTGTGATCCATGTATAACTGAACAGGAGGAGGTGAGAGCAGCGCTCTCGCCTCCTCCTTTTCTTGCGGGCTTGTCATATCTAGCAAGCAAAGTTCATAGAGTAGGGATAAGAACAAGCCAAAAGGAGGCCGGCCGAGATGAAACGGGACGAAGACCGCAAGCGGCGCTTTCGCTACTATACGCTGAATTTTTCCGGGCACAAGGCCCGGACGACGATCGTGACGATGACGCTGGCTGTGGCCGCGTTTGCGATCATCACCGGGATTCTGTCGGTGCAGCTGATCGCGGGCGGCGGGCAGAAGGGCATCGCCGGTCGCATCCTGCACAGCATCTCCGGGCAGTCGCTCGGGACGATGCTCTCCCAGGAGATCCCGATGTTTGCCGCCTCGGTGCCGATGGCGGCGGAGGGCGCTCCCTATCCGAAAAGCATCGCCAGCATGCTGCTCTATGTGTTTACCGATATCGACACCTCCAATCCGCTGACCTTGCTCGGCTATCAGATTCCGGGCATGGCGGTCGCAGATTTCAAACTTTTGACACCCGACCCGGCGTACGACACGCCGCCGTCCGATCATGACTTCGGCGAACTGCCGCCGAACTTGAACCCGAAACCGCGTGAAAAAGTGGAGCCGGTGCAAAGCGACAAGCCCCAGGTGTATGTCTACCATTCGCACAACCGCGAGTCGTTCTTGCCGGACATCGGCAAGACCAACCCGAACCTCGCATACGACGGGGTGAAGAACATCGAGCAGGCCGGCAAATGGCTGCTTGGCGAACTGCAGACCGCCGGGATTCAAGGGATGCAGACGACGGAGGACTATTGGCAGTTCCCGTTTGATGATGCGTATGACTACTCGCGCAAAACGGTGCAACAGGTGCTTGGCGAGCAGAAAGACCTCAAGCTGGTCTATGACATTCACCGCGACGCGGGCGAGCGCGAAGCGACAACGCGCAAAGTGAACGGCGAAGAGTACGCGGCGGTGTACTGGATCGTCGGCGGCGGCAACCCGAACTACAAACAGAATGCGGAAGTCGCCGCCAAGCTGGACGGCTACCTGAAAACGATGTACCCGGGGCTGTCCCGCGGGGTCTGGGCGCGGCCGTACAATGCGAATTTTGACACGCGCTACAACCAGGACCTCAGCCCGAACATGGTGCTGATCGAAATCGGCGGTCCGTACAACACGCTGGCCGAAGTGGAGCGCACGTCCAAAGCGCTGGCCAAGGTGACCGAAGCGTATCTGAAAGATTTGCAAGAATCGGACTCCGGCGTGACGGTGGAGGAAGCACCGGCGCAGAAGTAGGCCGGGAAGCAGGGTATAGAGGCAGCTTTTGACTGGGGATACTGATGTACCAAGGGATGAGAGAGGAGCTGAGCAGACGTTGAAAAACGCAATCGAACAAACCGCGCTGTACGGCGTGCTGCTGGTGCTGCTGGCACTGATGGTGCTGTTTGGCATTGCGACGGCGGAAAAAGGCGTAAACTCGCTCGTCGGTACGGACGATCCTCAGGCCTTGGCGGTGCAAAGCACGAAGAGCGGCGAGGTCGACCTGAAGATCTTGGGCAAAAACGTCACCGGCACAAAAGTGCCGTGGGCCGATGAGTTGAGCAACTCGCTGGAAGGCCGTGAAAGCGCGGTCGCCGACTCGCTGGACGAACTGTCGATGAACATCGGTAACTGGATGCAGTCCGGGGCGAAGTCGGTGCTCGGGAAGCTGGAAGAGTGGGTGTTGAAGTAGAAGTGAAAACCGGAAGCCAGACAAGCTCTGCAGATCGCTGCGGGGCTTTTTTTCCCGTCTTCAAAAGTTCCCAACATTGTGCTGGTACAGTAGGGGCAAAGGAGGCGAAAAGAATGACAAAACGACTGACGCTGCAGCAGAAAAACTGGCTCTTGACGCTGCACCTCTTGTTTATCGTCGCCTGGATGGGCGGCGCGATGTGCATGCTGGTGCTGGGGATCTACGGATTGAATGTGGAGGAAGGGGAACGGCTGGCCTTTACGTATGAAATCATGCATGTGGTGGATGAGGCGATGCTGAAATACTCGGCGCTGGGGACGCTGCTGACCGGCGTGATCTTGTCGGTGAAAACGCACTGGGGGCTGACCAAGCATTACTGGATCATCGTCAAAGAAGTCGTGACGGCGGGGCTGATATTGCTTGGCATCTTCGGGCTGTCGAACTGGCTCGGGGATGCGGTGCTGATCTCAGGCGCGGAAAAAGCGGGGGCGCTGCAGAACGACGATTTCGTGCTGAACAGCAGACGGCTGGTCGGCGGGGCGGCGATCAACATTCTCTGGATGTTCGCGCTGATCCTCATCTCCTATTTCAAGCCGTGGGGCAAGCGGAAGCAAGGCTGACTTTGACCAGTGGTGCTACCCTGACTTATCGTGTATAATGATGTGCAGTATTCTTTGACACGAATGAAGGAGTGCACTCGATGGACGCCAAGAAACGCCAGGAGAAAATCCGCAATTTCTCGATTATTGCACATATCGACCACGGGAAGTCCACGCTGGCTGACCGTATATTGGAATATACCGGCGCGATCACATCTCGCGAGATGCAAGATCAGCTGCTCGATAACATGGACATTGAGCGCGAGCGCGGCATCACGATCAAATTGCAATCGGTACGCTTGAACTACAAGGCGAAAGACGGGGAAGAGTATATTCTTCACCTGATCGACACGCCGGGACACGTCGACTTCACCTATGAAGTCTCGCGCTCCCTCGCCGCCTGCGAAGGCGCTCTGCTCGTCGTCGACGCGGCGCAGGGCATCGAAGCGCAGACGCTGGCTAACGTCTATCTGGCGCTGGACAACGATCTGGAGATCGTGCCGGTCGTCAACAAGATCGACCTGCCGTCCGCCGAGCCGGACCGCGTGAAGCAGGAGATCGAAGACGTGATCGGCCTCGACGCCTCGGACGCGGTGCTCGCATCGGCGAAGGCAGGCATCGGCATCGCAGAGATCCTCGAGCAGATCGTGGAGAAAGTCCCGGCTCCGCAAGGCGACCCGGACGCGCCGCTGCAGGCGCTGATCTTCGACTCGCATTTTGACCCGTACAAAGGCGTCATCGTGCAAATCCGGATCGTAAGCGGCACCTTGAAGGCGGGCATGAAAGTCCGGATGATGGCGACCGGCGCCGAGTACGAAGTGGTGGAGTGCGGCATGCTGTCGCCGCGTGCGACGCCGGTTGACGCCCTGATGGTCGGCGATGTCGGCTACTTCCACGCCTCGATCAAAAACGTGCGCGACACCCGTGTCGGCGACACGGTCACCCTGGTCGAAGCACCGGCGAGCGAAGCATTGCCGGGCTACCGCGGGATCAACCCGATGGTGTTCTGCGGCCTCTATCCGGTCGACACCGGCGAATACAACGACCTGCGCGACGCGCTGGAGAAGATGGAGCTGAACGACGCGGCGCTGAAATACGAGCCGGAGACGTCGACAGCGCTCGGCTTTGGCTTCCGCTGCGGCTTCCTCGGCCTGCTGCACATGGAAGTCATCCAAGAGCGTCTGGAGCGCGAGTTCGACCTGACGCTGATCACGACGGCACCGTCTGTCGTCTACCACGTCTACACCACCAGCGGCGAGAAGATCGACATCGACAACCCGTCGAAAATGCCGGATGTGCAGCGCATCGAACGCATCGAAGAGCCGTACGTGAAAGCATCGGTCATCGTGCCGAAAGACTTTGTCGGCACCGTGATGGAGCTCTGTCAGGAGAAGCGCGGCAACTTCATCGACATGACCTACCTCGACGCGACCCGCGTCACGCTGGTCTACGAAGTGCCGCTGACCGAGATCGTCTATGACTTCTTCGACCGTCTGAAGTCGAGCACGAAAGGCTATGCGTCGTTCGATTACGAGCTGATCGGCTACCGAGAGTCGCAGCTGGTGAAGATGGACGTGCTCCTGAACGGCGAATCGATCGACGCCCTGTCGATCATCGTCCACAAGGACAAAGCATACGGCCGCGGCCGCTCACTGTGCGAGAAGCTGAAAGAACTGATCCCGCGCCAGATGTTCGAAGTGCCGATCCAAGCGGCGATCGGGCAGAAGGTCATCGCCCGGGAAACGATCAAAGCGATCCGCAAGAACGTTCTTGCCAAGTGTTACGGCGGCGACATCTCGCGCAAACGCAAGCTGCTGGAGAAACAAAAAGAAGGTAAAAAACGCATGAAGCAAGTCGGCTCTGTCGAAGTACCGCAAGAAGCATTTATGGCGGTCTTGAAGATCGACTAGCTTTGTAGGCAAGAGACGCTCCTTAAGCGGAGCGTCTTTTTGTCTGAAATGCGGGGAATCTTCTGAAAATTACCGTCCGGCAGCCGCCGGCAGAACTGGATTCTGGCTGCGATGTGCCCTATAATATTCCGTAACGGTTAGGGAAAGGGGATCACCCACGATGGCTGAACAAGAAAAACGCGTGATGGACAAGCAGCAGATTGATGAGATGTTGCGTTACATAGAGGACTTGATGGCGGAAGAAAATTACGAGAAAGCGCAGGACGTGCTGCACACGGCGATGCGCTCCGACTTTTATGACATCCGCATCTACGAGCGCTATTCGTTTGTCCTGCGCATGATGGATCTGGACAAAGGCGCCGAAGTGTTCGAATACTGCGTGATGAATCCGGGCGACCCGGAAGCGTTTTACAAAGTGGCGCACACGCTGATGGCCGACCAGCAGTTTGGTCCGGCGCTGAACCCGCTGTCCCGCGTCATCGAGCTGGTGCCGATGGCGGCGAACGCGATCTTCGAGCTGGGCTACTGCCTGATGAAGGAGTTCCATCTGGAAGCTGCTGTGGAGCATTTCAAACACGCGCACGAGATGGCGCCGTCGCCGAACACGGCGTTTTACGTCGGCTACATCTCCATGCTGCTCAAAGACATCGACGCGACGAAAGCGGTCGTGCCGTTTATCGAAGAGGAGTATCAAAAAGCGGCGCAGGAGCCGGTCACGCTGAACATCCTCAAAGGCATGATCGAGCGCTATGAAGCGTTCCCGCCGCGCGACAACAATTTGCGCGACTGGCACTTTGTACAGTACGGCACGCCGTTGTTGCGCCTGTCTGACGAAGATCTGGAGAAGCAGACCGACCTGAACGGCCGCTATGTGTTTATCAACTACGGTTTCCTGAACGTGGCGATCGTGCTGGAGACGTTCCGCCGCATGGTACAGGAAGTGCCGGGCTTCACGAAATTTGACTACATCGTGCCGACTTCGATGACGGCCGCCCCGGTCGCATTTGCGCTGTCCGAGATGCTCGGCGTGCAGCTCGCCAACCCGCAAGCGCTGGAATCGCCGATGAAAGGGCTCGTCGTCGCGACGTGGACGAACGAAGTGGACATGATCGCGCCGCGCATCGCTGGCAACCCCAATGTCACCTTGTTCTCATTTGCGCTTGGCTTCACCCAGCAGGCAGGCTTGTGCCCGGAAATGGTCGGCTACCTCGACCAGGCGCACCGCATGCCGTGGGAAGAGACGGTACAGGTGACGGAGGAGGGCGAACGCAAGCATCGCCCGGCGATGACGGCGCCGCCGGAAGTGATCGGACATGCGATCCTCGACCGCCTGGAAGCGGTCAATCAGGCGGAGCTCGACCGCGTGATCACGTACTACAAAGAGCGCGCCCATCTCCTGAAGGTCGGCGAGAACATCAACGCGCCGCGCCTCGGCTTCCAGATCGAGTCGCCGGTGCAGTCGCTGCGGATGTTTGTGTAAGGTGCAGAAGCAGATGCGCGTTTCTTCTTTGTACGTACACATTCCGTTTTGCGCGTCGAAATGCTACTACTGCGATTTCAACTCCTATGTCTCGACGTCCGACGTGATGGACCGCTATCTGGACGGTCTGGATCGCGAGATGGAGCTGGTCGCCGCCGCCTATGATCATGAGCCGCTGCAAACGGTGTTTTTCGGCGGGGGGACGCCGACGATGTTTGACGCCCGGCAGACTGAGCGGATGATGCAGATGCTGCACCGCCACTTTCCGCTGCGCGAGGGCGTGGAGATCTCCGTCGAAGCCAATCCGGGCACGGTCGATCCCGACAAGCTGAGCGTGCTGAAAGACCACGGCGCGAACCGGCTGAGCTTCGGTGTGCAGAGCTTCGAGAACGACCTGCTGGTCAAGCTCGGGCGGCTGCACGACCGCGATGCCGTCTACCGGTCGTGGGAACTGGCCCGCCAGGCCGGGTTCAACTCGATCAACCTCGATCTGATGTTCGGCCTGCCCGGACAGACGCTGGAAGCGCTCGACCGCACGCTGCGGGCGCTGATCGATCTCGGGCCGGAACACGTGTCGTCCTATTCGCTCAAAGTCGAGGAAGGCACTCCGTTCTACACGTGGCACAACCGGGGGCAACTGATCCTGCCGCCGGAGGAGGAAGAGACGCAGATGTACCAGATGGTGATCGACGGCTTCCGCGGCGCGGGCTATGAGATGTATGAGATCTCCAACTTCGCCAAGCCGGGGCACCGCTCGCGCCACAATCAGGTCTACTGGCGCAACGAGCCGTACATGGCGGTCGGCTCGGGCGCACACGGCTATGTCGGCGGCCTGCGCTACATCAATCAGAAAAATGTGCCGGAGTACATCGAGACCACCGTGCAAGGCGGCCGCCCCGTCGTCGAGCAGGAAGTGATCGACGAGCGGATGCAGCAGGAAGACACGATGATCCTCGGCCTGCGCCTGATGGAAGGCGTCTCCTTCGCCCGCTTCCGGGACAAGCACGGCGTGGCGATGCAAGACGTGTTCGGGGACATCCTCCTCCGCTTTGAAAAATTGGGCCTGCTGCAGGTCGACGCCGCCGGGGTGCGCCTGACGCAGCAGGGCATCTTTTTGGCGAACGAGGTGTACGCGGCGTTTTTGGAATAAGGGGAGAAGCGCTCGGCACGGGAGAGGGGAAGCAACATGGCATTCGGGAAGTTTCCGGAAAAATCGTGGTCGCACTCGCGCGATCAGTTTTTTCAGGAATGTCCGCGCAAGTATTACTATCACTACTACGGCTCGCACAACGGGTGGCGGGCCGATGCGCCGCTGGAAGCGCAGACGCTGTACCGGCTGAAAAACCTGCTCAACCTCTATCTCTACTTTGGCGAAACGCTGCACGGCGTCGCCGAGATGTACATCAACCATTGGGAGCAAAAAGGCGTCGGCTTTCTGCGCGACGAGCTGTACCACCGCATCCGCAATCTGCTCAACCAGGCGTTTGTGGAATCGCGCGATGAAGCGCAGTGGTGGGAAGCGCCGAAACGGCGGAAGATGTTTGCGGAGATGTATTACTCGGAGGACAAGCAGCTGCCGAAGCATGGGGTCGGGGAGATCAAGAAGCGGATGGACATCTGCCTCGATCACTTTCTGCAGTGCGCAAGCCTGTATGAGGTGATCCGTAACCCGGAGTACCGGCTGGTCGAGTCGGAGCGTCTGAACACCTTTTTTGTGCAGGGAAACAAGGTCTATGTCAAACTCGACGCCTTGTATCGGCATGAGGGCGGGCAGTACGTGATCATCGACTGGAAGACGGGGCTTGAAGATGAGCGCATCGACGAACAGTTGCAGCTCTACGCCTACTACCTGCACCGGGAGCTGGGTGCTCCGTTGGAGCAGATCGAGATCCGCACGGAGTATTTGCTGCAGGGCAAGTGCCAGAAGGACACGGTCGACGCAGCGGGGCTGGAAGCGATCGAACAGAAGATCGTCGACAGCGCGCTGGAGATGGACTTGATGCTGCTCGACGTTCAAGCCAACCAGCCGCGGCCGGAGCAGGATTTCCGTCCGGCGCTGGAGCCGCGCAGCTGCCGGTATTGCAACTATCGCAAAGTGTGCACCGTTCGCCACAAATAAAAGCAGACAGGCTGTCTAGGCGGCCTGTCTGCTTCTTTGTTTGCCGCGCCCGATCCACCATTTGAGCAGAGGCGGGACGGCGAACATGATGAAGAAAATGCGGAACAGCTGGTAGGCCGTGACCATCGACAGGTCGGCATGCACCAGCGCTGCGGTGATGCCCATCTCGGCGATGCCGCCGGGGGCGGTGGCGAGGAAGCCGGTCGTCACGCCCATGCCGGTCAGCTGTGACAAGACGATGCCGAGCAGCAGAGAGAACAGGACGAGCACGACAGACGACAGCACGGTGAACGCGGTCAGGCGCTTGATGTTGCCGAGGCTCTGCACGTTCATCTGCAGGCCGATGTGCACGCCGATCAGCAGCTGGGCGACGGTGATCGCGCCGCCGGGCAGCTGCGGTGCAGGCAGGCCGATCAGCACGATGAGGGCGGTAAAGATCAGCGGCCCGGTCAGCACGGCGGCAGGCAGCTTGATCTGTTTGCCCGCCCAGGCCCCAAACAGGGCGACCAGCACATAGCACGGATAGGCGTACCACGGGATGGCAGGCAGGACCGGCAAGCTCTGGGTCAGCATGGCGTTGAGCGGCATGTCGAGATCGTCAGCCAGCCCGTGCACGGCGAGAAACGGCACGATGAAGATCACGCCGAGCAAGCGGATCATCTGCATGAACGTGACCACCGTCGCGTCGACGTCTTCGATTTCCTCCGAGACGAGCACCATCTGGGTCAGCCCGCCCGGCACGTTGCCGAACACGCCGCTGTATACGCCGACCCCTGCACCTTTGGCAACCCAATAGCCGAGCGTGCAGGAGAAAAAGACGGTCAGGGCGGTGACCACCGCCATCGACGGCAGGTGATGGAGGATCTGCCAGCCCGTCTCCCGCGTGATCGAAGCGCCGAGCATGTAGCCGAGCACAAGCGACGACAGATCGCGGAAAAAGGGCGGCCAGTAGAGCTGGCGTTTGCTGATCAGCTGCCAGATCATCACGAACGACAGCGGGCCGAGCATCCACGGCAGCGGGATCTGGATCAAAGTGAACAATGCGCCGCCGGCAAGAGCAATGGCCAGCGTTTCGAAAAAGGAGACGGCCCGCGGCTGTGCAGAGTTGGTCATAGGCGGCACCTCCCCGGAACGGTGTTGTATCTTCTTACTGTACATGATCTCACAAAAAATTACACCGTCTCCGTTGACAACGGAAGCGCGTTTTTGCTACATTCATTATAGAAATTAGCACTCGGTCACTCTGAGTGCTAACAACAAAGGAGACTGGGCCATCATGTTGACGGACCGCCAGAAAATCATTTTACAAATACTCGTAGATGATTACATTCTTACGGCTGAACCGGTTGGCTCCCGTACCATCTCCAAACGGCCGGATGTGTCGATTTCTCCTGCCACCATTCGCAACGAAATGGCAGACCTGGAGGAATTGGGGTACTTGGAACAGCCGCATACGTCAGCCGGGCGCATTCCTTCGCAAAAAGGATACCGCTTTTATGTGGATCATCTGCTCACGCCGTCAGATGCGGAGCCTGCGTACAGCTCGAACGATCTGCGCATGGAATTCCTGCAGAAGATCGATCAGATGGAGCAGGTGGTGCAGCAGTCGGCCACGATCTTGTCGTCGCTGACCAATTATACATCGATCGTGCTCGGTCCGAAGCTGATGTCCGCCAAGCTGCGCCAGATTCAGTTGGTGCCCTTGCAGGACCGCAAGGCGGTCGCGATCATCGTCATGGACAACGGGCATGTGGAGAACCGCATGGTCTCGATCCCGGACGGGATCGCCGTCGAGTCGATCACCAATTACATCGAGCTCTTGAACCGCAAGCTGGTCGGTGTTCCGATGCCGGAGCTGAAGGCCCGCCTGCACACAGAGATCGCGCAGGAGCTGCAGCGCTACTCGCAGCAGTTTGACTCGGCGATGATGCTGTTCGATCAGATGACCGAAGTGCAGGACACCGAACAGTCCAAACTGTATCTGGGCGGCACGACGATGATCATGAACCAGCCGGAGTTCCGCACGGTGGAGAAGCTGAAGCCGCTGCTCGACATGTTTGAGCAGACGGAAGATCTGGTGCGCCTCGTCGACCCGGCCCATCACAAACCGGGGATACAGATCCGCATCGGTGCGGAAAATGACCACGAGACGTTCCACAACTGCTCGCTGATCACCGCCGCCTACACATTAGACGGCAAGCCGGTCGGCACGATCGGCGTCGTCGGACCTACGCGGATGGACTACGCGCGGACGATTATGGTGATGCAGGGCTTGGCGAACAATCTATCCGCCTTGCTTCAGCATCTGTATAAATAGATGTCGCGTGTCCATACTTGATACGTGCCGTTTTGCTAGTTGTTGTTGCAAATCAATAGGGAAGGCCAACCGCTTTCCCTTCTTTTAAATAAGGAGATGTCCCGATGAGTCAGACCCCTGGCAGTCCGAAAGCAAGCGAACAAGACGAGCGCTTATCCGCACTCTATTCGAACACCACGGCTGTTCGGGCGATTGCATCGGCTGTCGAAGGCACGATCGGCCCTAAAGGGCTCGATACGATGCTCGTCGACACGCAAGGCAACGTGATCATCACCAATGACGGCGTGACCATCTTAAACAAGATGGAGGTCGTCCACCCCGCCGCGAAAATGCTGATCAACGTCGCATCCGCCCAGCAGGAGGAGATCGGCGACGGAACGACCACGGCGACGCTGCTCGCTGCCGCCCTGCTGCAGGAAGGCGTAGCTCAGGTTGAGCGCGGCGTGCCGGTGACACGGGTGATCGAAGGCATTCAAGAAGGCGTGCAGGTAGCGCTGGAACGGATGCAAAGCCGGGCCCGGACGCTCGAAGAGCTGGACGGGGATGTGCTGTATCAGGTGGCGATGGTGGCAGGGCGCGAGCATCAGGATATCGCGCGCCTCGTCACCGAATCGGCCGGCCTGATCGGATACGACAAGCTGCGCAGAAGCGAGTTTCGCCTCGCCGACAGCGTGATGGCTGCCGTCGGCGCACAGTCGCAAGTGTTTCAAGGCGCGGTGATCGACAAGCAGCGCATGTCGCCGCAGATGCCCGACCGCGTGGAACGCGCGCAAGTGCTGATCATCGATGATGAGCTGGACGCGGAAGAGCTGGACAGCGAAGCGTTGGGCACCGAAGCCGGTTTTCTCTTGTACCGGCAATATAAAGATCAGTTCAGAGCCAACTTGGAACGGCTGGTCGCAGCGGGCGTGACCGCTGTGTTTACCGACCGGGGAGTGTCTCCTGTCGCGGAAGAAGTGCTGGGCGAAGCGGGCGTGATGATCGTGCAGCGCGTGGCCTCAAAAGACCTGCGCAAGATCGCCGAACATACGGGCGCACGACCGGTCAAACGCACCGGGATCGCCAAGGAGACAACGGAACTACATAAGTTTTTGGGCTTTGCAGAACTGATCTACGAAGATGAGCGCATGGAGAACATCCGCATCGTCGGAGGCGCGGGCAAGCCGATGGCGACGATCCTGATCGGCGCTTCCACCGAAGAGGTGGTCGGCGAGCGGCTGCGCATCGCCAAAGATGCCGCAGCGTCCGTCCAGGCGGCCGTGCGCGGCGGCGTGGTGCCGGGCGGCGGCGCGATCGAGCTGTGGGCGGCGCGCGAAGTGGAGAAGCGGCGGGAGACGGTGCGCGGCATGACCGGATTCGGCGTCGAAGCGGTGGCGCGCGCCTTGCGCCGCCCGATGACGCAGATCGTGCAGAACGCCGGCTTCAACCCGCTGGAAAAAGTGGAAGAAGCGAACGTGGCGCAGATCGAGCAGAGTTCGGACGCGTTGGCGATCGACTGCGAAGACGGCTCGGTGGCCGATATGCTGCACAGCGGCGTCTATGACCCGACGCCGGTCAAACTGCATGCCTTGCAGGCGGCCGGCGAAGTGACGGTGGCGATCATGCGCATCCACACGATCATCCGGATGAAGGATGAATCGGCACAAGAAGACTAACGCCGTGTTTACCACGTGAAGGAGGATGAAAATGGAGCAAGAGAACCAGAACCTGCAGGATGATGCGGTGGAAACCGAATCTTCGCAAGCAGCACATGCAGATGAGAACGCAGCAGCGCCGGAAACGGATGCGCGCACCCGCGAAGAGCTGATCGCCGAAGTGGCGCGGCTGACGACGGAAGCGGAGGACTTTAAGACCCGCTACCTGCGCGCCCAAGCCGATTTTGACAACTTCCGCCGCAGAAGCCGTCAGGAAAAAGACGAGTTTGCCGCCTATGCCAACGTGAAGCTGATCGAGGAGCTGCTCCCCGTGCTCGACACGTTTGAGATGGCGATGAAAACGAACGCGGAGACCGATGTCAAGTCGCTGCTCACCGGCGTCGAGATGGTCTTCCGCCAGCTGACCGGCGCGCTGGAGAAACAAGGCTTGTCTGCGATCGAAGCGGTCGGCCAGCCGTTTGACCCCAACCTGCACGAAGGCATCATGCAGGTCGCGTCTGACGAATATCCGTCCAACACCGTCGTCCAGGAACTGCGCAAAGGCTACAAAGTCAAAGACAAAGTCGTGCGCCCGTCGATGGTGCAAGTCAGCCAATAACACCGTGCACCCATTCCTTTTCATACACCAAACAACAAACGAACTTAACTCACAGGAGGTCTTTTGAATATGAGTAAAGTAATCGGTATCGACCTTGGCACCACCAACTCTTGCGTTGCAGTTATGGAAGGCGGCGAACCGGTCGTCATCCCGAATGCGGAAGGCAACCGCACCACCCCGTCCGTGCTGTCGATGAAAAACGGCGAGCGCATGGTCGGCGACGTGGCGAAGCGCCAAGCGGTGACCAACCCGGACACCGTCATGTCTGTCAAGCGTCACATGGGCACCGCCCACAAAGAGACGGTGGAAGGCAAGGACTACACCCCGCAAGAGATCTCCGCGATGATCCTGCAGAAGCTGAAGTCGGATGCAGAAGCGTACCTCGGCGAAAAAGTGACCCAAGCGGTGATCACCGTTCCGGCCTACTTCAACGATTCTCAGCGCCAAGCGACCAAAGACGCCGGTCGCATTGCAGGTCTTGACGTGCTGCGCATCGTCAACGAACCGACCGCAGCAGCGCTGGCGTACGGCCTGGATAAAGAAGACGACCAAACGATCCTGATCTACGACCTCGGCGGCGGCACTTTCGACGTCTCGATCCTCGAACTGGGCGACGGCGTCTTCGAAGTAAAAGCGACTTCCGGCAACAACCAACTGGGCGGCGACGACTTCGACCAGAAGATCATCGACTTCCTCGTCGACGGTTTCAAGAAGGAACACGGCATCGATCTCTCGAAAGACAAGATGGCACTGCAACGCCTGAAAGACGCTGCGGAAAAAGCGAAGAAAGAGCTGTCCGGCGTGGCGCAAACCACGATCTCCCTGCCGTTCATCACTGCAGACGCGAGCGGTCCGAAGCACTTGGAAGTCAACCTGACCCGCGCGAAGTTCGACGAACTGACCGCCGACCTCGTCGAAGCGACGATGGTTCCGACCCGTCAGGCGCTGAAAGACTCCGGCCTGTCTGCTAACCAGATCGACAAAGTCGTGCTCGTCGGCGGTTCCACCCGCATCCCGGCCGTTGTCGAAGCGGTGAAGAAGTTCATCGGCAAAGAGCCGTCCAAAGGCGTCAACCCGGACGAAGTCGTTGCGATCGGCGCAGCGATCCAAGGCGGCGTCCTGACCGGCGAAGTCAAAGACGTGGTACTGCTCGACGTCACTCCGCTGTCGCTCGGCATCGAGACCCAGGGCGGCGTGATGACCCGCATGATCGACCGCAACACCACGATCCCGACCTCCAAGACGCAAGTGTACTCCACGGCGGCCGACAACCAGACCTCCGTTGAGATCCACGTGCTGCAAGGCGAGCGCGAATTCGCACGCGATAACAAGACGCTCGGCCGCTTCATGCTGGGCGACATCCCGCCGGCACCGCGCGGCATCCCGCAGATCGAAGTCACCTTCGACATCGACGCGAACGGCATCGTCAACGTGTCTGCGAAAGACCTCGGCACCGGCAAGATCCAGAAGATCACCATCACTTCGAACACCGGCCTGTCCGATGATGAGATCAACCGCATGGTGAAAGAAGCGGAAGCGAACGCTGACGAAGACAAGAAGCGCCGCGAAGAAGTGGACATCCGCAACAACGCCGACTCCCTCGTCTACCAGACGGAGAAGACGCTGAAAGACCTGGAAGGCAAAGTCGACCAAGCGGACATCGACAACGCCAACGCTGCGAAAGACAAAGTCAAAGCGGCGCTCGAAGGCACCGACACCGAAGCGATCAAATCGGCTTCCGAAGAGCTCGGCAACATCGTGCAGCAGCTGTCGGTGAAACTGTATGAGCAGGCGGCACAGGCACAACAGGCGCAAGGCGGCGGCGCACAAGGCGGCGCAGCTCAGAACGACAACGTGGTTGACGCCGACTACGAAGTTGTTGACGAAGATAAGAAATGAGTGAGTGCTCGTGAGTAAACGAGATTTTTACGAAGTGTTGGGCGTCGGCAAAGAAGCGACGCCCGATGAGATCAAGAAAGCATACCGCAAAGCGGCCAGGCAATACCACCCGGACGTCAACAAAGACGATCCGAGCGCAGCCGACAAGTTCAAAGAAGTGACCGAAGCGTACGAAGTGCTGTCCGACAGCGACAAGCGCGCCCGTTATGACCGCTTTGGTCATCAGGACCCGAATGCGTTTGGCGGCGGCGGTGCAGACGGCTTCGGCGGCGGCTTTGGCGACATTTTTGACATGTTCTTCGGCGGCGGTGGCGGCGGGCGGCAGAGAGGCGGCCCGCAGCGCGGCCAGGACCTGCAGTTCCAGATGCAGATCGACTTCAAAGAAGCGGCGTTTGGCGCAGATAAAGAAGTCGAGATCCCGCGCTGGGAAGAGTGCGACACCTGCCAAGGCTCCGGCGCCAAGCCGGGCACGAACGTCTCGCAGTGCGGCACCTGCCACGGCTCCGGCCAGCAGGAGCAGGTGATCTCCACGCCGCTCGGCCGGATGGTCAACCGCACGACCTGCCGCACCTGCGGCGGTTCGGGGAAAAAGATCGAGCAGCGCTGCGGCACCTGCCACGGCGAAGGGAAAGTCCGCAAGCGCCGCAAGATCAAAGTCAACATTCCGGCCGGCGTCGATTCCGGCAACCGCATCCGCATTCCGGGCGCGGGCGAGATGGGGCAAAAAGGCGGCCCGCAAGGCGACCTGTTCATCGTCTTCGTGGTGCGCGACCATGACTTCTTCGAGCGCGACGGCGAAGATGTGCACTGCCAGGTGCCGGTGACCTTTGTGCAAGCGGCGCTCGGCGATGAGATCGAAGTGCCGACGATCGACGGCAAGGTGAAGATGAAGATCCCGCCGGGCACCCAGTCTGGCAAAGTGTTCCGCCTGCGCGGGCACGGGATTCCGTATCTGAACCGCAACAACACGCGCGGTGACCAGCATGTGCATGTGGTCGTGGTTACCCCGACCAACCTGAACGACAAGCAAAAGGACCTCTTGCGCGAACTGGCCGCCTCGATGGGCGAAGAGACGCACGAGCAGGAACGCTCGCTGTTCGAACGGTTGAAATCAGCTTTTTTAGGCGACTGATCTTTCCATCCACAGGAGAGGAGGATGCTCCGATTTTGGGGCATCCTATCACCTGTGGATTTTCACATGAGGAGGACGTTTTTATGAAGTGGGCTGAAGTACAAGTCTCCACCACGCAAGAGGTGATCGAAGCGGTTTCGGCGATTCTGGAGCGATACGGCGCGACGGGCGTCGTCATCGAGGACAGCAGCGACTTGACCCGCACGTGGGAAGATCGCTATGGCGAAATCTACGGGCTGAACCCGGCCGATTTTCCGGAATCGGGCGTGCGTGTGAAGGCGTATGTCTCGCTGGAGACGTGGCAGGAAGCGATGCTTGCGGAGATTCAGGCGGAAGTGACCGCCTTGGCCGAACTCGGGCTCGACCCGGCGCCGGGTCTCGTGACAGTTCGCATCGCCGATGAGGAAGAATGGGCGGATGAGTGGAAAAAATACTACCATCCGGTGCGCGTGACCGAGCGCTTGACGATCAAGCCGACGTGGGAGGAATATGTGCCGGAGCGCGAGGATGAGATCATCATCGAGCTCGACCCGGGCATGGCGTTTGGCACCGGCACGCACCCGACGACCGCGCTGTGCATGCGCACGCTGGAGCGCGTCCTCAAGCCGGGCGACACCGTCGTCGATGTCGGCGCCGGAACGGGCATCCTTTCCATCGCCTGCGCGAAGCTGGGGGCAGAGCGGGTGCTGGCGCTCGACCTCGACCCGGTGGCGGTGCAAGTCGCCGGCGAAAACATCGAGCTGAACGGCGAGAGCGGGAAAGTCACCGTCCGCGCCAACGACCTGCTGCAAGGCGTGACCGAGCGATTCGACGTGGTCGTCGCGAACATCCTGGCCGAGATCATCCTGCTGATGATCCCAAGTGCCGCCGCCGTGATGAAAGAGAACGCCACCTTGATCACGTCGGGCATCATCAAGGAGAAGGCCGAACTGGTGCGCACCGCCTTGCAGGAGCACGGCTTTGCCATCACCGATACGATCACCGAAGAAGACTGGGTTGCGCTCGTGGCCAAACTCGAGAGGAGCTGAGCAAACGTGCAGCGCTATTTTGTGGAGCCGGAAGGAATTCAAGGGGATAGGGTGACGATCACCGGTGATGATGTCAAACACATCGTCCGCGTCATGCGCATGGAGCCGGGCGATGAAGTGATCGTCTGTGACGGGGTCGGACACGCCTACCGCGTGGAGCTGACCGGGCTTGGCAGCGAGCAGGTCACCGGCCGCATCGCGGAACGGCTGGCGGGCACTTCGGAAGCGCGCGTAAAAATTACCTTGGCGCAAGGCTTGCCAAAAGGTGATAAAATGGATTTGATTGTCCAAAAAGGCACAGAAGCGGGCATTTCCCGCTTCCTGCCCGTGGAGATGGCGCGCTGCATCGTGCAGTACGACAACAAAAAGGAACAAAAGCGCCGTGAGCGCTGGCAGAAGATCGCCAAAGAAGCGGCAGAGCAGGCGCACCGCACGATCATCCCATCGGTCGGGGTCGGGATGACGTTCAAGCAGCTCTTGAATCATCTCGATGGATTTGACCTGGTGATCGTGCCGTACGAAGGGGAAAAAGCGCGCGGACTGCGCGACGTGCTGCAGGAACATGGGCAGCCGGAGCACATCTGCGTGGTGATCGGACCGGAAGGCGGGATCGCCGACGGCGAGATCGAAGCGGCGCTGGCGGCGGGAGCGATTCCCGTGACGCTGGGTCCGCGCATCATGCGCACCGAAACGGCCGGCCTCGTCGCCGCAGCTTGTATCTGCTATCAATTTGGCGAGATGGGAGGGTAAGCCATGAGCACAGTAGCTTTTCATACGCTGGGATGCAAAGTAAACTCGTACGACACAGAAGCGATCTGGCATCTGTTTCGCGAGAAAGGATATGCGCAAGTCGAATTTGATGACATGGCAGACGTCTATGTGATCAACACCTGCACCGTCACCAACACCGGAGACAAGAAATCGCGTCAGATGATTCGCCGCGCGATCCGCAAGAACCCGGAGGCGACCGTCGTCGTCACCGGCTGTTATGCGCAGGTGGCGCCAGATGAGATTTTGGAGATTCCGGGTGTGGACCTCGTCATCGGCACGCAGGGGCGCGAGCAGATCATCGAGTACGTGGAGCAGGCGCAGTCGGAGAAGAACCCGTTTAAAGTGGTCGCGTCCGTCCGCAAGCAACGTCATTTCGAGGAGCTCGACGTGCCGTCGTTCAATGACCGAACGCGGGCGTCGCTGAAGATTCAGGAAGGATGTAACAATTTCTGCACCTTCTGTATTATCCCGTATTCCCGCGGCTTCATTCGTTCCCGCGATCCGCAAAACGTGATCAAGCAGGCGAAGAAACTGGTCGAGGCGGGGTACTACGAGATCGTGCTGACCGGTATCCACACCGGCGGCTACGGCGACGATCTGGAGAACTACAACCTGGCCGACCTGCTGGTCGACCTCGAGCGCGAGGTGCCGGAGATCCGCCGCATCCGCATCTCTTCGATCGAAGCCTCGGAGCTCGATGACAAGATGATCGACGTGCTGACCCGTTCGAAGAAAGTCGTCCGCCATCTGCACATTCCGCTGCAGTCCGGCTCGAATCGCGTGCTGGACCGTATGAACCGCAAGTACACCGTCGAGCAGTTCGCCGAGCGCCTGCAAGCGGTGCGCGTGGCGCTGCCGGAGCTGGCGGTCACGTCTGACGTCATCGTCGGCTTCCCCGGCGAGACGGCGGAAGACTTCGAGAACACGTATCATTTTATTCAAGATCAGCATTTTGCCGACCTGCATGTGTTCCCGTACTCGGCGCGCAATTTCACGCCGGCGGCGAAATACAAAGATCAGGTGCCGGAGCGGGAGAAAGAGGCGCGGGTGACCCGTTTGATTCAACTGGCCAACTCCCTGCAGGTGCAGTATTCGGCCAAGTTCATCGGGCAGACGCTGGAAGTGATCCCGGAAGAGCGCGATGAGACGGGCAAGCTGATCGGCTACACCGACAACTACATCAAAGTCCAGTTCGACGGTGATGACGAGCTGCTCGGCGAGATCTGCGCGATCCGCCTTGATGCGGCCGGCCCGGAGCTTTCGCAAGGCACGTTCGTGGAACGCCTGACCTTCACGGAGCGTGAGGAGCCGGAAGTTCCGGCCAACCCGTTTGCCGGTGCGATGGAGCTGGAGATGATCTAAATCTGCAGCAACAGCCCTCGTCTTGATTGAGGGCTGTTTTTCTTGGAACATGGAAATGATATAATAACGATCGAGTTTGCCAGAGGAGGTAAAATAATGAACGAGATCCTTTCCCAAGCAAAAGCAGCGGTTGAAGCTGCGATTGGTTCTGTACATATCGAAACAGGCGCGTACACGCCGGTGCCGGCGTCGGAAGCGACGATGATCATCGACCACACGCTGCTCAAGGCGGACGCATCCCCGGAGGCGATCGACAAGCTGTGCGAAGAAGCACGCACCTACCACTTCTTCTCGGTCTGCGTCAATCCGGTCTATGTGCCGCGGGCAGCCAAAAACCTTGCCGGCAGCAAGGTCAAAGTCTGCACCGTCATCGGCTTCCCGCTGGGCGCGAACACGACGGAGGTCAAAGCGTTCGAAGCGCAGGACGCTGTGGCTAAAGGCGCGCATGAAGTGGACATGGTCATCTCCGTCGGCCTGCTCAAAGCGGGCGAACTGAAAGCGGTCTACGAAGACATCAAAGCGGTGGTCGACGCGGTCGGCGATCAGGCGCTGACCAAAGTGATCATCGAAACATCCCTGCTCACCGATCTGGAAAAAGCGATCGCTTCGCTGCTGACGGCAGCGGCCGGCGCTGATTTTGTGAAAACGTCGACCGGCTTCTCCACCGGCGGCGCGACTCCGGAAGACGTGTCGCTGATGCGCGCGGCTGTCGGCCCGCACGTCGGCGTCAAAGCTTCCGGCGGCGTGCGCTCGCTGGAAGATGCGGTCAGCGTGATGAACGCCGGCGCCAACCGCCTCGGCTGCTCGGCCGGCGTGGCGATCGCTCAAGGCCAGACCGCCAAGTCCAGCTACTGATCGCTACGGTTTCACCGTGCGGTCGGGCATCAGCCAGACCACGAGATCGGCGTACCATTTCGTAAACGGCCAGACCGCAAGCGACGAGATCACGTTAAACAGCAGGTGTGACGTTGCGACCTGCACGCCGATGTTGTCGGAGAACAGCCGGCACAGATCGGCGAGCGCGGAGATGAACGGCAGGAAGATCAGCACGCCGAGCACATTTAAGATCACATGCGCCAGCGCCACCCGCTTCGCATTCAGCGGTTGGCCGATCGCGGCGAGCACCGACGTGATGCAGGTGCCGATGTTGTTGCCGAGGATGATCGCGATCGCCCCTTCGAGGCCGATCAGCCCTTGTCCGGCCAAAACGATCGTCAGCATCGTCGTCGCCGTCGAGGACGTGATGATCGCCGTCAGCACACACCCGGCGAGCACACCGAGCAGCGGGTGATGTGAAGACTCGGCGAGGATGTCTTTAAACCACGGCATCTGGCTGAGCGGGGCCAGCGCCCGTTCGATCAGCTCCAGCGCGAGGAAGATCGCCGCAAAGCCGAGCACGGCGAGCCCGATGTACTTGTAGGTGCCGCGCAGTACCAGCGACAGGATGACGCCGATGACCACCGACGGAATGATCAGCATGTCGAGGTCGAAGGACAGCATCTGCGTGGTAAAGGTCGTCCCGATGTTGGTGCCGAGGATGACGCCAAGCGAGTCGGCAAACGTCATCACCCCGGCGGAGACGAGGCCGATCGAGATGATGCTGACCCCGGCGCTGGAGTGGATCAGCGCCGACAGCGCCGTGCCGGTGACGAGGCCGCGGGTCGGAGTTTTGACAAAGCGGGAGATGATCTGCGGCAGGCGGTCGATCGCCATGCGCTCCATCCCGGTGCGCATGATCCACATCCCCGCCAAAAAGCCGGACATGCCGAGCACAAACAGCAAAAGAGACTTCCAAATCATATCGATTCCCTCCAGGACGCAGATGTTCTACATGATGCTTATGCAGACTCGTCCACAGACTTGTACGATTTAAAGGAGATCTGTCACTATGGCCAGCGTTTATCTGAACAAAAAGCGCAAAAAGCGCTTAGAAGCAGGGCACCCCTGGGTGTTCAAAGGCGAGATCGCCCGCATCGAAGGCGAGCCGAATCCGGGCGACATCGTCACCGTCCACGCCAACAACGGCATGTTTTTGGCGAAAGGGTATTTCAACCCGCGCTCGCAAATCCAAGTGCGCGTGATGACCTACAACCCGGACGAGGTGATCGACCGGGCCTATTTCGTCCGCCGCATCCAAGAGGCGTACGACTTCCGCAAGCGCATGCTGCACGACACGGGCGGCTGCCGTCTCGTCTACGGGGAAGCCGACTTTCTGCCGGGGCTGGTCGTCGATAAATTCGGCGACACGCTCGTCGTGCAGATCCTCTCGCTCGGCATGGAAGTGCGCAAGCAGGAGATCATCGACGCCCTGCTGCAGGTCGTCCAGCCCAAAGCGATCTATGAGCGCAGCGATGTCGGCGTGCGCGAACTGGAAGGCCTGGAGCAGACGACCGGGCTTCTGCACGGCGAATTGGACGAGACGATCGTGATTCAGGAAAACGGCCTGAAGATGATCGTCGACGTCGTCGGCGGACAGAAGACCGGCTACTTTTTCGACCAGCAGGAGAACCGCGCCGCGATCAAAGACTACGTGCAGACCGGCGTGGACGGCCAGCCGGGCGCTGCGGTGCTGGAATGCTTCTCGCACACCGGCTCGTTTACCGTACACGCTGCGGCGTTCGGCGCGAAGCAGATCACCTGCCTCGACATCTCCGAGCACGCGATCGACACGGCGATTCGCAACGTCGAGATCAACGGGATGGAGGACGACGCCGATTTTGAATTTGTCGTCGCCGATGCATTTGAGCAACTGCGTGAGTGGGAGCGGGAAGGGCGCCAGTGGGACACGGTGATCCTCGACCCGCCGGCGTTCGCCAAATCGAAGCATGCGGTGGCCGGCGCGGTGCGCGGCTACAAGGAGATCAACCTGCGCGGGATGAAGCTGGTCAAAGAGCGCGGCTTTTTGATCACCGCGTCGTGCTCCTACCACATGCACCCGGATCTGTTCCTCGAAACGATTCAGGAGGCGGCGATCGATGCGAAGAAAATTCTGCGCCTCGTCGAGTTCCGCACCGCCGGCCGCGACCATCCGAAAATTCACGGCATGGATGAAAATAATTACCTGAAATTCGCCGTTTTTGAAGTGAGAAGCCGAAAATAGTTTACTTCTACAGGGCGATGCCCTATAATTGTAGGGCAACGAGCCTGCCGTCAGTTGACATTGTTTTTGCCGCTATACTATAATGTTTTTTGACGGACTATTGTCTGCTCTCTTGTCTACCGGATGTAGATTCGGTATGTAGTTGCTTGGCGGAGGGAGGGAAATCAAGGTGTCAGAAGTCAAGGTTCGCAAAAATGAATCTTTGGATAGCGCACTTCGTAGATTTAAGCGTGCGACCGCAAAAGACGGTATTCTCGCGGAAGTCAAGAAGCGCAAACATTACGAAAAGCCCAGCGTTGCCCGTAAGAAAAAATCCGAGGCTGCTCGCAAGAAGAAGAAATACTAAGGAGGCAGTTTTACCATGAGTCTAACCGAACGCCTTACCAATGAGATGAAACAAGCGATGAAGGATAAAGACAAAGTCCGCTTGTCGGTTATTCGCATGGTTCGGACGGCTATCAAGAACGCTGAGATCGATAGTAAAACGACGCTTTCAGACGATGATGTGATCGCCGTATTGAATCGCGAACTCAAACAACGTCGTGATTCCCTCCAAGCATTTGAATCTGCAGGCCGCCAGGATTTGATTGATGATGTTAACCAGGAGATCGCAGTCCTGATGGATTATCTTCCGGCGCAAATGTCCGAAGATGAGGTCCGTGCTATCGTCAAGGAAGTCATCGCGGAGACCGGCGCTGCTGGAAAGAAGGACATGGGGAAAGTCATGTCCGCGCTGATGCCCAAAGTGAAAGGGCGTGCCGATGGCAAGCTCGTGAACCAAGTGGTGCAAGCAGAACTCCAATAACGATTCGTGCAAAAGCCATGTGCCCGATTGGGCATATGGCTTTTTGTGTTTTTCTTGCGAGGTTAGCAACTTTTTGCCAATTGGATCGTATAAAGAGATGCAGATGCTCAAGAGGAAGGAGGCGCGAATATGAAACGGCGATTTCGATGTCTGATCATTTGTTTGCTGATGCTGCTGCCGTTTGCGGGACTTTCCGCACCGGACGCCAAGGCGGCAGCGGAAGGCAGCGTTTTTGTGATCCCGGTGGAAAATGAGATTGAGACCGGCCTGACCGCTTCGCTGCGCCGGGCGTTCAGTCTGGCGGAAGAAGAGCAGGCGCGGGCGATCGTGCTCGACATCGACACGCTGGGCGGCCGGGTCGACGCGGCAATGGAGATCGGCGAACTGATCCGCAGCACCGAGATCCCGGTGATCGCCTTCGTGCAGAGCAAAGCGATCTCCGCCGGGTCGTACATCGCGATCAACGCGCCGCAGCTGGCGATGGCGCCGGGCGCGACGATCGGCGCGGCCGAAGTCAGGCAGAGCGACGGCGAGCAGGCCGACCCGAAAGTGGTCGCTTTCTGGCGGGCGGAGATGATCGCCGCCGCCGAGCATACCGGGCGTGACACGAAGATCGTCTCCGGCATGGTCGACCGCAACGTCGAGATTCCCGGCGTGAAAGCAAAAGGCGAACTGGTCTCCTTGTCGGCGGAGCAAGCGGTGGCGCACAAACTGGTCGACGGCATTTTCCCCGATCTGAAAGCGGCGCTTGTTCATTACGGCTACGGGGATGTGGCGATGCATGTCTATCAGCCGACGCTGTCCGAGCAGATCGGCCGTTTCGTCACCCAGCCGCTGGTGATCCCGCTCTTGCTGGTGATCGGGCTAATGGGCTTGACCTGGGAGATCGTCGTGCCGGGCAAACTGTTCCCGGGCGTGATCGGCGGGGCGAGTCTGGCGCTGTATTTCTGGGGGCACATGGCGGCCGGCTTTGCGGGCTGGGAGTCGGTGATCCTGTTTGCGGCCGGCTTGGTGCTGATGATCGCGGAGATCTTCGTCGCCGGGTTCGGCATCGTCGGGGCGCTCGGCGTGATCGCGCTCGGTTCCGGCGTCGTGCTGGCGGCGCATGACACGTCCTATGGGCTGAAAGCGATGCTGCTGGCGATCATCCTGTCGGTGGTGCTGGGCGCGGTGCTCTTTAAGTATTTCGGCCATCTCGGGATGTGGAAGAAGATCATCCTCACCGATCAGCAGGAAAAAGCGGACGGCTACGTGCCGGCGAAGAGCAACCGCCACATGCTATACCAGACCGGGCGCACCGTCACGCCGCTGCGGCCGTCAGGAACGGCTGTGTTCCAAGGGCAGCGCTTCGACGTGGTCAGCGAAGGCAGTTGGCTGCCGGTCGATGCGGAGGTGCAGATCGTGCTGATCGAAGGCACGCGGATCGTCGTGCGGCCAGCCTCCGGGGAGTCGAACAAAGTCATTCCGGTACTGCAAGACGAAGAGAAAGAGCAAAAGTAGAATCAGCGTTTCGCAAGCCAAGCTTGCAGGCTGTAGCTTGAAGGAGGAGATGTGTGATGGATGCAACGCTCGTCGGGATGTTAGTCCTGGTTGCGATCGGCGTCATTTTATTGGCAGTTATTTTTACGTTTGTTCCTGTTATGCTGTATATTTCCGCCTGGGCATCCGGGGTGCGGGTGTCGATATTCACCTTGATCGGGATGCGCTTGCGCCGGGTCATTCCGTCGCGGATCGTCAACCCGCTGATCAAAGCGCACAAGGCAGGTCTGAACCTGACCACCAACCAGTTGGAAAGCCATTTTCTCGCCGGCGGCAACGTCGACCGCGTCGTCAATGCGCTGATCGCAGCGGAGCGCGCCGACATCAACCTGGCGTTTGAACGGGCGGCTGCGATCGACCTCGCCGGGCGCGACGTGTTGGAAGCGGTGCAGATGTCGGTCAACCCGCGCGTCATCGAAACGCCGATCGTCGCTGCGGTCGCCAAGAACGGGATCGAAGTAAAAGTCAGCGCCCGCGTCACCGTGCGCGCAAACATCGATCGCCTCGTCGGCGGCGCCGGGGAAGAGACGATTCTCGCCCGCGTCGGCGAAGGCATCGTCACGACGATCGGTTCGGCCGAGTCGCACAAGCAGGTGTTGGAGAACCCGGATGCGATCTCGCAGACCGTTTTGTCCAAAGGTCTGGACGCAGGCACGGCGTTTGAAATCCTGTCGATCGACATCGCTGACGTCGATGTCGGCAAAAACATCGGGGCGGAGCTGCAGACCGACCAGGCGGAAGCGGACAAGCGCATCGCCCAGGCGAAAGCGGAAGAGCGCCGCGCGATGGCGGTCGCCCGTGAGCAGGAGATGCGGGCGTACGTGGAAGAGATGCGCGCGAAAGTCGTGGAAGCCGAATCGGAAGTCCCGCGCGCGATGGCCGAAGCGCTGCGCTCCGGCAAGCTCGGCGCGGTCGACTATCTCAACCTGCAGAACCTGATGGCCGACACAGAAATGCGCTCATCCTTCTCCAACCTGAACGATGATGACAAATCTGGAGGCGGAGACCTCACCAAGAAGTAGGTGAAGCAGGATGGATTTTCTCGAATATGGCTGGGTGATCATCGTCGCTTCCGGCGTGATCTGGAACATCTTGAAGCGGATCAAGGAGGAGGCCGGCAAAAGCGAAGCGTCCAAGCAGCAGCAGAAACAGCGGCCCTGGCAGGAGAAACTGGAGGAGCTGATTCAGGCGGCCACCGGCGACCAGCAGCAAGCGGCACCGGTGCCGGCGGCTGCAGCTCCGTCCGAGCCTGTTCCTGCGCCGGCCGCTGCGCTTGCTCCGGAACCCGCTCCGGAACCAGAACCGGTCCCGCCGATGAGCAGCGGCACGCCCGGCCCGGCCGCGCCGTCCCAGCGCGCGAAGCACCTGCCCGCGCCTGCGTCAGAGCCTGCTTCCGCGCAGCTGACGAGCAGGAAGAACCTGCGCAACGCCTTGATCCTGCGCGAGGTGCTCAGCGAGCCGCGCGCGAAGCAGCCGTGGCGTCCGGGAGGGCGCAAGTAAGACCAGGAGAGACCTTCTTTTCTCAGGAAAAGGGGGTCTCTCCTTTTGTTTGTACACGTACTAGGCAGTGTGTTTCGAGCATATGTACATAGAAAAGGAGGGTGACCGCTGTGCGCACCAAGTGGCGTCAACGAGTACAACAACTGGCAGCTGAAATGTTAGACGTGCCAAAAGACTCAGTCCTCGATCTGCCCCGCATCACCCTCATCGGTGGACTGCAATTGTATGTGGAGAACTATCGCGGTGTCAAAGAGTTTCGAGATGACTTGCTTCGCCTGGCGCTGAACCAAGGCGAACTGTACGTGCATGGCAAGGAATTGACGATCAAAGCGATCTTTCCTGCCGAAGTGGTGATCGAAGGAAACATCTCTGGCATCCAATACAAAGATTAAGCCGTAACAGGAGGAACGCTCATGGTAGGAAGGTGGCTGCTTGATTTTTGGCGGGGCTACGTCGTCGTGACCCTGCGGGGCGAACGCATCCCGGAACTGCTCAACCGGGCGACCGAACAGGGCATTCTGTTCTGGGAGATCAGACAGGTGCGCGAACACGTTTATCGCCTGCGGATGCACCGGGAGGATGTCAAAGCGCTGCGCGGGCTGCTCAGCCGGACGCGGACGCGCATTCATTTTGAACGCAAACTGGGGGTGCCTTTCCTTGCGTGGCGGGCGTGGCGGCGGAAATTTTTCGTCGCAGGCGCCCTGACCTTCCTCGTCGCGCTCTACACGTTGACCGCGTTCGTCTGGGAGGTGCAGGTGACCGGCGAGTTGAAAGAGGTGCAGGAAGAGCGCATTTTGCAGGCGGCATCGGAGATCGGAATTCACCCGGGCGTCTTGATCGGCAGACTGCCCGACACCGACATTTTGCAGAATCAAATTTTGGACAAAGTCCCCGAGCTCGTCTGGACGGGAATCCAGATCCAAGGCACGAAGATCACGATCCAAGTGGTCGAAAAGGTCCCCGGCGTCGCACCGCCGTCGAACCGGCCGCAGAACATCGTCGCCGCCAAGCAAGGCGTGGTCAAGACGATCCAGGCGCACCGCGGCGTGGCGGCCGTCAAGCGCGAGACGTTCGTCAAACCGGGGCAGGTGCTGATCTCCGGCGCCTTGACGGACGGTAAGACCAACGTGCACGCCGACGGCATCGTCAAAGCGGCCGTCTGGTACACCTCCAAGCTCACCGTGCCGCTGAACACGACCCGCAAAGCGTATACCGGGGAAAAGGTGGAGAAGCATTTCCTGACCTTCTGGGGGCATCCGGTGCAGATCTGGGGCTACGGCAAGATCCCGTATCAGCAGATCGAGGAGCTCTCCGAGGACAAGGCGCTGAATATCGGTGACTTTGTCTTCCCGATCCAGTACCGCCATTCGACGTATCACGAAGTCAAAGAAGAAAAAGTGACGCTGACCAAGGAGCAGGCGGAAAAAGAAGCGCTTCGCCTGGCAAGAATGGATCTTCAGGGCAAAATCGGCGAGGACGGCACGTTCACCACACAAAAAGTTTTGCGGAGCACCATAAAAGATGGTAATTTAGAGGTAGAAGTATTCAGTGAAGTGCTTGAAAACATTGGCAAACCGCAAGGGTATGCGCCGGCAGCTCCGCCGGCCGATCCGACCAAATAGAAGCCCACATCAAAGGAGTGGAATCCTGGATTGGACAACCAACCGATCGTAAAAAAGCTGGCTTTGCAAGATAACCATGAGGCGACGCAGCTGTTCGGCCCTCATGATGCCCATCTGAAGCAAATCGAAGGCGCATTCGCCACGAAGATTCATGTGCGCGGCGTCGAGATCACCATGACCGGAGCCGCAGAAGAGATCGAAGTGCTGGAGAGCCTGTTCTCCGTGCTGCTCAAGCTGATCCGCAAAGGACAGGTGATCAAAGAGCGCGATGTGGCCTATGCGATCAAGCTGGCAGGCACGGGTTCTGCTGAACAGCTCCTCGAGCTGTACAACGAAGAGATCGCCGTCACCTACAAGGGCAAATCGATCCGCATCAAAACGCTCGGCCAACGCGACTACATCCGCTCGATCAAGAAGCGCGACATCGTCTTCGGGATCGGCCCGGCCGGGACGGGCAAGACGTACCTCGCCGTCGTCATGGCGGTGACCGCCTTGAAAAAGGGCGAGGTGAAAAAGCTCGTCCTGACCCGTCCGGCGGTGGAAGCGGGCGAAAATCTCGGCTTTTTGCCAGGCGATCTGCAGGAGAAAGTCGATCCCTACCTCCGTCCGCTCTACGATGCGCTGTATGACGTGCTCGGGCCGGAGAACACCGCGAAGTACATGGAGCGCGGCATCATCGAAGTCGCACCGCTCGCCTACATGCGCGGGCGGACGCTGGAGGATTCGTTCGTGATCATGGACGAAGCGCAGAACACCACGCCGGAGCAGATGAAAATGTTCTTGACGCGGCTTGGTTTTGGGTCGAAAATGGTCGTCACAGGGGATGTGACCCAGATCGACCTGCCGCGTGGCAAACTGTCAGGTTTGAACGAAGCAGTTCGCATCTTGAAAAAAGTCGAGGACATTTCGTTCATCTTCTTGACCGAGCAGGACGTTGTGCGCCATCACCTGGTGCAGAAGATCATCGCGGCTTACGACGTCGAGCAAGGTTGAGCGTTTGACCCGGCAAGGAAAAGGTAAGGAGAAGAAGCCATGATGAGGAGCAACCTGCTGAGGCACATTCGACAGATCACACTGAGTCCGGAAACCAAAAAAAGCCGCTCCCTGCGGGTGACGATCTATGTCGTTCTCACGGTGCTCCTTTATTTTCTTTTTATCGGCAACGTGCTGCCGGAACGATTTGACTACCGTGTCGGTTCGATTGCGGAAAAGCAGATCAAGGCGCCGACAGACGCCGTCGACAAGCGGGCGACCGAACTGGCCCGCAAAGAGGCGGCGGGCAAGATCACCCGTCAGTACAACCGGGACACCGCCGTGGAGCAGCGGGCGGTCGAGAACCTGAACAAATTTTTCGAGACGGTGAAGCGGGTGCAGGACGACCCGGCCTTCACCGAAGCGGACAAGCTGGAAGCGATCCGCAAAGCCAACCTGCAGGCGATGGTCAAGGAGGAGCCGTTGAAAAGCTTCCTTGCCGCCCCTGTCGAAAGCTTGCCCGGCATGAACAGAGAAGCGGTGCGCATCGTCGAAAATATCTACTCGGAAGAGATCTATGAAGAGACGATGCCGGTGATCGACCAGAAGCTTGACGCCCAGCTCGGCTATTCGGAGCTCGGGCGGGATCAGCGGATGATCGTCCGCGAACTGGTCAAGACGGTGACCCGGCCGAACATGATCTACGACAAGGAAGAGACGGAGAGCAAGCGCCAGGAAGCGATGCAGAACGTCCCGCCAACGATGATCAACATGGGCGAGGTCATCGTCAAGGAAGGGGAGCGCATCGACGAAGCGTCCTACTCCAAGCTGAAAGACCTCAAGCTGACCGACGAAGAGCCGAACTACCTGATGTACTTCGGATTCGCCGGGTTCCTCGTGCTGTCGGTGCTCGTGCTGGCCTTCTATCTGGAGATGACCGGCTCGAAAGTCGGCAAAAACAACCTGCTCCTGCTCTGCCTCGCGATCATCATCGTGCTGACCGCAGCGGGGATGAAGGTGTTGTCGCTCGGCGAGTCGCTCGGATTCGCCACGATCGGCTACCTGACGCCGGTGGCGATGGGCACGATGCTGGTGACGATCCTGTTCGACGCCCAGCTCGGCATCCTGCTCGCGTTCCTGTTTGCGATGTTCACAGGCGCCGCGTTCGACTCGAAGTTCCAGTTTGTATTCGTGTCGTTCATCGCAGGCCTCGTCGGGGCGTTTGCCGTCTCCCGCGTCAAGCACCGCATGGTGATCATGCGCGCCGGCTTTATCATCGCCGGGATCAACCTGATCACGATCACGGTGATGCAGGCGCTCGGCTCCTCGGGCACGGAAGTCAGCCAATACTTGCAGTCGCTGCTCTTTGGCATCATCTCCGGCGTCTTTACGGCGGTCGTCACGATCGGCGTGCTGCCGTTTTTGGAAAGCTCGTTCGGCATCCTGACGCCGATCTCGCTCTTGGAGCTGTCCAACCCCAATCACCCGCTGCTCAAGAAGCTGCTGATGGAAGCACCCGGCACATATCACCACTCGCTGATCGTCGGCAACCTCGCCGAAGCGGCGGCGGAGATGGTCGGCGCCGATCCGCTGCTCTGCCGGGTCGGGGCGTACTACCATGATGTGGGCAAGATGAAGCGGCCTTTGTTCTTCATCGAGAACCAGCTGTCCAAAGACAACCCGCACGACAAAGTCGCGCCGAGCCTGTCGCATCTGATCATCACCTCGCACGTGCGCGACGGGCTGGAGATGCAGGAGGAGCACCGTCTGCCCAAGCCGATCCGCGACATCTGCGAGCAGCACCACGGGACGACGATCCTCATGTACTTCTACAACAAAGCGTTGGAACAGGACAAGAGCGGGTCGATCAACGTTGATGATTTCCGCTATGACGGGCCGAAGCCGCAGTTCAAAGAAGCGGCGATCGTCATGCTCTGCGACGCGGTCGAAGCGGCCGTGCGCTCGATGAACCGCCCGACGCCCAACCGCATCGAGTCGGTGATTCACAAGATTTTCAAAGACCGTTTGAACGACGGGCAGCTCGACGAATGCGACCTGACGCTGAAAGATCTCGACAAGATCGCCGATGCATTCCTGCGCACGCTGAACGGCATCTATCACGCGCGGATTGAATATCCGGAACTGCCCAAGACAAACTAAACCCGATCAGCCTCGTTTCTCAAGTCGCAAGTGAAGGAGTCACAGCTATGGAACCTGTCAATATCACGCTCGAAATCCTTGATGAGTACGGAGAACAGTTCGAATTTGCGCTCACCGAAGTGCTGACCAGAGCGATCGAGCACGCGGCGCGACATGAGAACATCCTGACCGGCGAAGTGGTGATCTCGCTGGTCGACGATGAAGCGATCCATGAACTCAACCGCACGTACCGCGGCAAAGACGCGCCGACCGACGTGCTGTCGTTTGCGATGATGGAGGAAGGGAATGGCGAGCCGGAGATCTTCTTCGATCCGGAAGATGCAGAGGGTCTGGAGACGGACGACATGCTCGGCGACATCATCATCTCCGTGCCGACCGCCAAGCGCCAGGCGGCCGAGTACGGGCACAGTGTGGAGCGCGAACTGGCGTTTCTCGCCGTGCACGGTTTCCTGCACCTCGTCGGCTATGACCACGGCACAGAAGAAGAGGAGAAAGAGATGTTCTCCCGTCAGGATGCGATCATGGAGGCGGCAGGAATCACGCGGGGGTGAAGCCCGGATGTGGAATGAGAACAAGCTCCTCAAGAGCTTTGCATACGCGATTGAAGGCATGACGCTTGCCTTGACCACCCAGCGCAACATGCGCATCCATTTTGTGGTTGCGCTGGGGGCCATGATTTTGAGTCTGGTGCTTGATCTCAGCAAATTAGAGATCGTGCTGGTATTCTTTTCGATCATCGCCGTCGTAGCCGCCGAGCTGTTCAACACGGCGATCGAAGCGGTAGTCGACCTTGCGACCAGCGACTATCATCCGCTCGCCAAAATTGCCAAAGATGTGGCGGCAGCTGCCGTCCTGCTGACGGCAGTGCACGCGGTGATAGTCGGCTTTTTTGTCTTCTTTGACAAATTGTTCCCGCTGCGGCTGCGCGATTTGGATGACACGGGGGAGATGGCGGTGTACGTCGCCTTCATACCGCTTGGCATGCTCGTGCTGCTCTTGATCTCATGGCGGGCGTATTCACGATCTAAAAAACAGGGGTGAGCCGAAATGGAACACTTGGAATTGGTAAAATTGGCGAAAGCAGCACGGGAGAAAGCGTACGTCCCGTACTCCAAATTCCCGGTCGGGGCAGCGCTTTTACTTGCCGACGGGGAAGTCGTCACCGGATGCAACATCGAAAATGCAGCCTTCCCGCTCTGCTGCTGCGCCGAGCGGACGGCGATCTTTAAAGCGGTGTCAGAAGGGAAAGCTAAGATTCAAAAGATCGCCGTCGTGGCAGACACGGACGGTCCGGTGTCCCCGTGCGGTTCGTGCCGCCAGGTGATGGCCGAGTTCTGCACGGCCGAGACGCCGGTCATCTTGT
The DNA here is from genome assembly GCF_004340785.1 of Tumebacillus sp. BK434. Lineage (NCBI taxonomy): Bacteria > Bacillati > Bacillota > Bacilli > Caryophanales > Alicyclobacillaceae > Tumebacillus > Tumebacillus sp. BK434. Next base: position 56,150 of record NZ_SLXS01000006.1, read on the forward strand.
CCAACTTGAGCGATTCGCTTCGCGAGACGACCGTTGGCGAACTGCTGCCATTCGCATTTCAAAAGGAGGATTTTGTGGAGTGACCAATCAAGAGACGAAACAAAAAACACGCTCCGGCTTTGTTGCCATCGTCGGACGCCCCAATGTAGGGAAATCGACGCTGATGAACTACATGGTGGGCCAGAAGGTGGCGATCACCGCCGACAAGCCGCAAACGACGCGCAACCGGATTCACGGGGTGGTCACGCATGACAACAGCCAGATCATCTTCATGGATACCCCGGGTATACATAAACCGAAACACCGCTTAGGCGAACACATGGTGAAAGTGGCGGTGCAGACCCTGCGCGAAGTGGAGGCGGTCTTGTTCCTCGTCGACGCGACGATGCCCAAAGGCGCCGGGGATGAATACATCATCGAGATCTTGAAAGATGTCAAAAAAGATACGCCGATCTACCTGGTGATCAACAAGATCGACCTGATCGAAGACAAGCAGAAACTGCTCGAGATCATCGCCTCCTACAAAGACGCCTTCCCGTTTACTGAGATCATCCCGATCTCGGCGGTGAAAGGTGACAACGTGGTGCGGATGCGCGACATGATCCTCAAGCTGCTGCCGGAAGGGCCGTTTTACTACCCGCCCGATCAGCTGACCGACCATCCGGAGCGCTTTATCGTCGCGGAATTGATCCGCGAGAAAGTGCTGCACCTGACTCGCGAGGAAGTGCCGCATTCGGTGGCCGTGGAAGTTGAGCAGATGCAGATGAAAGAAGACCGCAACATGCTGTACATCCATGCGGCGATCTACACCGAGCGGGATTCGCAAAAAGCGATCATCATCGGCAAGCAAGGCTCCGTGCTGAAAAAAGTCGGGCAGATGGCCCGGCTGGACATTGAGAAACTGCTGGGTTCGAAAGTGTACTTGGAGCTGTGGGTAAAAGTGAAAGCAGACTGGCGCAATCGCGAACATATGCTGCGCAACTTCGGTTTTACCGAGGAGTAAGCGGTCATTCACACAATCATTTCTGACAGCAATTCCATAGTATAGGGGAAAGGTCGATTGCGAACTATAGAGTTACGATGCTTGGCAGAACCTCACTCTTGTAAGAAAGGATGAGCTGCATGAGAGATTTTTCGTGGCGATATTTCGAGAGTACAGGTGAGATTGATGCCTATCTTCTCTATAAAGCATGTCAGAACTTGAACCAGGACTGCGGCGCCGAAACAGCCGAACCGAGCTTCGAAACGGAGATGGAGGCACGCACGGAATAGCGCTTGCTTGACCAAACGAAAGAGGCTGTCCAATGAAAAAAGTGGAAGCGATTGTGCTGCGCACAGTCGATTACGGGGAGAGCAACAAGATTCTGACACTGCTGTCCGATACGCAAGGGAAAGTCGGGGCGATGGCACGCGGCGCGAAAAAGCCGCAGAGTCAGCTCAATCCGGTATCCCAACCTTTCGCTTATGGCACCTACATGATTGCGATCGGCGAAGGGCGCGGGATGGGCACCATTATACAAGCGGAGCTGAATGAGCCGTTTCGGGCGATTCGGGAGGATTTGTTCAAGGCAGCGTATGCCTCCTATGTGGTAGAGCTGGCAGACCGCTTTGTAGAGGAGCGCGAGCCCTCGCAAGGCGTTTTTCTGTTAGTGCTGACCTTGCTGACCCATTTGGCTGACGGCAAAGACCCGGAGATCGTCGTGCGGCTTTGTGAGATGAAAATGTTGGATCTGGCCGGGATTCGGCCGGAACTGTACCATTGCGCGCATTGTTTTCAGCCGGTGGAGCAGGCGGTGCGCTTTTCCATCCTGCATGGCGGCCCGCTGTGCGGGAACTGCCATCCCTACGATGAGCGGGCGATCTGGATCAAGCCGGTGGCGCTGAAGCTCTTGCGCACCTTTCAGGCGATGGATGTGCGGCGCTTAGGCGAAGTGAAGGTCGGCGACGATGTGCGGCGCCAGCTCGGCAAGGTGCTGAAGCAGTACATCGATGAGTACAGCGGTGTGACGTTCAAGTCTCGTGCGTTTTTGGAACAACTCCATAAGTATGATCTATAGACGAAGCCCATTGTGGAGGAGTGAGCAGGATGACAGACCCGATGCTGGAAAAAGTGGACATTTTGCGCAAACGGTTTCAGATTTCCTACCGCGAGGCGTACAACTTGCTGGAGCAAAATGACGGCAATGTCGTGCGCGCATGCATTGACCTCGAGCACCGCACGGCCGACACTGGCGTGGTCGGGCAGGTCGAAGAGCGGATGCAGGTGATGGGCAAAGACTTGCTCCACAAGGTGCAGGACATCGTCCGCACCGGACAAGCTTCGAGCATACGTGTCATTCGCGACGGGCAGACGGTGCTGACGATCCCGGCGGCGGTCGGCGTGGTCGGCGCCCTGATCTTCCCCTATCTGGCGGTGGCCGGCACGGCAGCCGCTGTGGCCGCGCGCTACGAGATCGTCATCGACAAGCGAATGAAGCAAGACCCCGATACGGGGCATCAGCCGGCGGTCGTCAATGTGCATCACGAGTCGATCGATACGAGCGCCGTAACGCCGTCGCTCTCTTCCGGGAAAGCGGGAAGCATGGAGCGCGTCGAAGCATCCTCCAATACGTAATGGAACTGGCAGTTGCTGCAGAAGTTGTGCAGCAACTGCCTTTTTCATGTCGGGGCAGCAGGAAATAGTTGCCTGTACCTGACCGGCGCTCGGGCTCTTGCATATGGTATTACGAACGAGGAGAGGGGGTGGCCCGTAATGGATCGCAAGCGTGTGGGCTTGAAATTGGACGCGCAGTCCAAAAAAGAGCTGTTGGAGCTGCTGCAGACTCACGTCAAGCAGGAACATATGCCGAAGTCGCTTCAAGAACTTCTCCGCAAAGGGATGGACAGCTCGGAAGACGTTTCGGGAGAAAATACGGCAGAAATTGCGGAAGCAATCGCGGAAGCAACCACGGATGCAACTGTAGAGGAAACTTTACAGGAAACTATGGAGGACACTGTAGAGACATCTGTGGAGGACGAACAGGATTTAAATCTGGATTCGGATTTAGACTCGGATCTGGAGTCGGACTCGGAGATGGATCTGGATCTGGAAGAAGCGGACACGTAAGCAAACAAAAAAGTGACATCCCCAGTCGGGATGCCACTTTTGTTTTTCTCAGCCTCTAGGCGGTCTCCGTCTGTTTCGGAGCGCTGGTCTTCGCAGGGCGGAAGTGCAGATACACCATAAACACGGCGGCCAGCACCATCACGCTCAGGCTCGTCCACTGCGCCGCCGTAAGTCCGGCGAAGCGGTCCGAGTCGCCGCGCAGGAACTCCAAAGCGAATCGTCCCGCCGAGTACAGGATGTTGTAGGCAAGGAACAGGTAGCCGGTCGGCACGCGGCGCATTTTAAACAAGAACAACAGCGCCAGCACGATCAAGTCCCACTGCCCTTCCCAGACTTCGGCCGGCCAGAGCGGCTGTGAGCCGTATGTCGAATAGGCGACCGTGCCTTCCGGATAGACGAGGCCGAAGTTGCTGCCCGTCGGCGAGCCGAACGCGTCGCCGTTCATGAAGCAGGCGATGCGGCCGACCGCTTGGCCCAATATGATGCCAGGCGCCACGATGTCGGCAAACTCCCAGAAGTGGATCTTGTGTTTCCACGTGTACAAGCCGCCGCCGATAAAACCGCCGACCAGCCCGCCCTGGATCGACATCCCGCCGTTCCAGATCGCAAATACATCCATCAGATGTTGCGAGTAGTAGCCCCATTCGAAAAAGAGCACCTGCCAGAGCCTCGCGCCCAGCAGCGCGCCGAGAATCGCCCAGATCGCCATCCCCGAGACATGCTCTTCGTATTTGCCTTCCTGTTTGGCCATGTAGGTGGCCAGTCCGATCGCTAAAAGGATCGCAATCGCGACGATCGTTCCGTAGGAACGGATCGGGAAGTCCCCGATGTAGAACAGTATTTGGTGCACAGCACATACCTCCCAAGGGACGATCAACCAGTATTTTCTACCAACATTGTAGCCGACCTGCGGGCAGAAAGGAAGATGTGCGGGGAGACTATGCTTTGACGATCATGATCGAGCCGATCACGATCAGCACACAGCCTGCTGCGATGCCCAGCGTCACTTTTTCCTTGAGAAAGAGCGCGGCGAGGATCAGCGTGAACACGATGCTCAGGCGGTCGATCGGCGCCACTTTCGAAGCGGCCGCCTGTTGCAATGCGCCGAAGTAAAACATCCATGACGCCGCCCCGGCGAGGCCGGAGAGGATGATGAAGATCATCGGGCGCAGCGCGATGTCTCGCACCTGCCCGATCGTGCCGTTACAGGTGATGAACAGCAAGGTCGCCGCCGCCATCACCACGGCCCGGACGGCAGTCGCCACGTTGGAGTCGATCCCTTTGATCCCGATTTTCCCGAGGATCGCCACAAAGGAAGCGAACAGGGCGGAAAGCAATCCATAGATCAGCCAAGACACGAAATTTTGCCTCCTTTGTCAATCAACAGTTTCTGTTGGTATGCGCAGGAAGGGCAGAATTTAAACTTTTTGTGCAAACCTCACCAAGACTATAGCGGTTTTGCTGACATTCTAATAAGATGTACTATATAGCATATTGAACAGGATATTGTATGTCACATTTTCAGTTGAGCGAACAACGAGCGAATAAAAGGTGGTGGACACCATCGAACTGACCAAACGCCAAGGGCAGATCCTCGAGATCGTCCGCGAAGAAGGGCCGATCACCGGGGAGCAGATCGCCGACAAACTGGGGCTGACCCGGGCGACTTTGCGTCCCGACCTGGCGATATTGACGATGGCCGGTTTTTTGGAAGCGCGACCGCGTGTCGGTTATTTTTATGCCGGAAAGAAATCCGGGCAGATTTTTGGAGAACAGCTGCGCAAGCTGCAAGTGAAGCAATACAAATCGGTCCCCGTCGTGATCAACGAGGAAGCGTCAGTATACGATGCGATCGTCACGATGTTTATGGAAGATGTGGGCAGCATCTTTGTGGTGAAGGACGGCGGCATCCTGTCTGGCGTGATCTCGCGCAAAGACTTGCTGAAAGTCGCCATCGGCAACCAGGAAACGCAAAAAGTGCCGGTGTCGCTGACGATGACGCGGATGCCGAACATCGTCACGCTGTCGCTTGAGGACAGCGTATATGAGGCGGCCAAGCGCCTGATCGACTATGCGATCGACTCGATTCCGGTCGTGCGCCCGCTCGATGATGCGGGCAAGCAGTTGGAAGTGGTCGGCCGCTTTACGAAAACGACGATCGCCAAGATCTTTGTCGAGCTTGGTGAAGTCAACGAAGTGTAGGAGGGATGCGGATGACACCGATCGTGTATGTGATCTCAGACTCTGTGGGCGAAACGGCCGAATTTGTGGTGCGGGCGGCTGCGAGCCAGTTTAACGGCAGCCGCGCGGAGATCAGACGGATTTCCTACGTGGACGATATGGAGCCGATTCGGGAAACGGTGCAGGCGGCAAAGGAGATCGGCGCGCTGATCGCCTATACGCTGGTCATTCCGGAACTGAAGGACGGACTGGTGCGTGAAGCTTTGGAGCACGGCGTGACGGCGGTCGACATCATGGGGCCGATGGTGGCGGCGTTCCAATCGACGTTCCAAGCGGAGCCGAAAAACCGCCCGGGGCTCGTGCACAAGCTGGACGATGAATATTTCCGCCGTGTGGAAGCGATCGAGTTCGCCGTCAAATACGATGACGGGAAAGACCCGCGCGGTCTGCTGCGCGCCGACGTGATCCTGATCGGCGTGTCGCGCACGTCGAAGACGCCGCTCTCGATGTTTCTGGCGCACAAGCGTTTAAAAGCGGCCAACGTGCCGCTGGTGCCGGAAGTGGAGCCGCCGGAAGAGCTGTTTGAAGTGTCGCCGCACAAGGTGATCGGGCTGACCATCTCGGCGGGCGAACTCAATCTCATCCGCACGGAGCGCCTGAAGGCGCTGGGGTTGCGCGAAGAAGCGAACTATGCGGCGTTTGAGCGGATCAAGCTGGAGCTCGAATACGCGGAGCGGATCATGAAGAAGGTCGGCTGCCCGGTGATCAACGTCTCGAACAAGGCGGTGGAAGAGACCGCGAGCATCATCGTGGATCAGATCAAGCGCGGGAGCCGCCGCTAGTGATCTCCGCCTTTGCGGACGGCAGCCGCGAGCAGCAGCATCTGCTCGGCAACAAAGGAGCGGGGCTCGCCGAGCTTACGCGCCTCGGTTTTCGGGTGCCGGACGGGTTTACGCTGACCACCGCCGCCTGCCGCGCCTATTACGCGGCCGGGCAAACGCTGACGAGCGGGCTGCGCGAACAGATCGTCGACGCGCTGGCGGGCTTGGAGCGGCGGACAGGCAAGCGCCTCGGCGACCCGAGCCGTCCGCTGCTGCTCGCCGTCCGCTCCGGTGCCCCGGAGTCGATGCCGGGCATGATGGACACCGTGCTCAACCTCGGGCTGAATCGCGCGGTGGTGCAAGGGCTGGCCGGGGGAACCGGACATGCGGCCTTCGCCGCCGATTGCGAGCGCCGGTTCCGGGCGATGTACGGAGCGGTCGTCTCCGCTGAGATTCCCGAGTCGCCGCTGGAGCAGCTCTTGCAGGCGGTCAGCGCGGTGTTCGACTCGTGGAACAATCGCCGGGCGGCCGTTTACCGCCGGATTCACGGGATCCCCGAGGACGCTTTCACAGCGGTGAGCGTGCAAGAGATGGTGTTTGGCAACTTGAACGAGCGCTCGGCCGCCGGGGTGGTGTTCTCCCGCCATCCGGCCAGCGGCGAGCCGGGGTTGCACGGCGAGATCCTGTACGGAGCGCAGGGTGAAGATGTCGTGTCCGGCGCTGTGACGCCGGAGCGGATCGAAACGTTGCGCGCACGGATGCCGCTCGTCTATGCGGAGCTGGAACTTGCCGCACAACAGTTGGAAGCGCACTACCAAGATATGCAGGAGATCGAGTTTACTGTCCAAGACGGAGTGCTGTATCTTCTGCAGACGCGGGACGGCAAGCGCACCACGCAGGCGGCGGTGCAGATCGCCGTCGATCTGGTGCAGGCCGGAGTGATCGACCGTGCGGCCGCCGTGCAGCGGGTCGACCTGCCGGAGCTGAACCGGCTCCTGCAGCCCCGCCTCGATCCCGCCGTGCAGATCGCACCGCTCGCAACCGGCATTCCGGCGGTGCCCGGCGCGGCGGTTGGCCGCATCGCGCTCGACGCCGAGAGGGTGCTTTTGCAGCGCCGCGCCGGACAGGATGTGCTGCTCGTCCGGCGTGAGACCGACCCCGACGATTATGAGGCGATGACCGAAGCGCAGGGTATCCTGACCGCGTTTGGCGGGACGACGTCACACGCCGCCGTCACCGCGCTGCCGCTCGGCAAGCCGTGCATCGTCGGCTGCTCCGCCGTGACGATCGACCTCACCGCGCGCACGGTCGAGATCGGTGGCCGGACGTTTGTGGAAGGAGACGTGCTGACGTTGGACGGCAGCACAGGAAAGGTCTACGCCGACGCCTTGCCCTTGGCCGCACCGAAAGTTTCCGCCGCTGTCGACGTGTTCCGCAGCTGGCTTCAAGCGTAAAAACCCCTGTACAGGCACAGGGGTTTTTCCTTTGTTTGTGAAATTTTGGTCGGAGAGCAGAGAATTTGCAAATCGGAAGGATTTTTTGACGAAAGAGGCGTACATATTTAAGAAATGTTGTTTTCGCTCTTGACAAATCAGTCAGCATGCGCTCATGCCCGGAATATTTTTGTAGATGTGCGTCTATACTAGGGACGTACTTTAGCGGCTGTCGAGTGATTTTATTGTCGAAAGGTGTCAAAATGTGTTTTTGCGAGAAGGAAATCACTGCGCATCGTAGAATATCTTTGCTTCGGTACACCATTCTGGACATTCCATTTTGTCCGGGTGCACAGAAGGATATTGTTGAACGTTGGCGAATATTTTACGTACTCAAATGACAGACGAGGGTGATACGATGTGAAAAAGCGTCTGCCTGAGGAAATCATCGAACGAGTACGTCAGCACTTCGACATCGTCGATGTGATTGGTGAGTTTGTGCCCCTGAAGAAGAGCGGCCGCGGGTATATGGGCTGCTGCCCGTTCCACAATGAGAAATCGCCGTCGTTTTCCGTCTCGCAGGACAAACAACTTTACCACTGTTTTGGCTGCGGTGCGAGCGGCAATCTGTTCTCCTTCCTGAGGGATAAGGAAGGGATCACGTTTTTCGAAGCGGTGGAACAACTGGCCAAGCGCGCCAACATCGCACTTCCTGTCGAAGAGCTGGAAGACATCGATTCGCCAGAGTACAAGCGGCGCAAAGAGATGTTTCGCGCACATGATTTGGCGGCAAAATACTATCACCACATCCTGATGAACACCGATGCGGGCTTGCCCGGGCTAAGGTATCTCGAATCGCGCGGCATCACCAAGACGATCATCGAGGCCTTTCAGCTCGGCTATGCGCCAAACGCGTGGGATGTGCTTGTAAAATTCCTCAAGAAGCGGGGATTTGCCGAAGATTTGCTCGTGGAAGCAGGTTTATTGTCGCAAAGCGAGAAATATAAAGGCAGATACTACGACAAGTTCCGTCATCGTGTGATGTTTCCCATCCACGACGGACAGGGACAGGTGATTGGATTTGGCGGACGGATTCTCGACAAAGGGGAGCCGAAATATCTCAACTCTCCGGAGACGCCGTTGTTCTCAAAGGGACGCCATCTCTACAACTTGCACAGGGCAAGACCGGTGATGCGGCAAGAGGGTCGCGTGATCCTGCTCGAAGGGTACATGGATGTGATCATGGCCTATCAGCACGGCATACCGAACACGGTGGCCGCTTTGGGGACTGCGCTGACCAATGAGCAAGTCCGTTTGCTGCAACGCAACGTGGAAGAGATCGTCATGATGTACGACGGTGATGCTGCCGGTCAGAAAGCAGCCGTTCGATCGTCCGAAGTCATCAAAGAGTCAGGCGCAACTGTGAAAGCGAGGGTCGCAACAATCCCCGACGGATTGGACCCGGATGAGTTTCTGCGCAAATATGGCAAAGACGCGTTCGTCCGCGTCGTGCTTGACAACTCAAGCTCGATGACGGCGTTTCGCATGCATTCGCTTCGCAAGGAGTTCAACCTTGGCACGCAAACCGGCAAGGAAGACTACATCAAAGAAGTGATTCACAAACTGCTCGTCACCGTCAGTTCACCGATTGAACTGGAAACGCTCCTGCGCGAATTAAGCGAGGAGTTCGGCTATCCCAAAGAGGCCATGGAGAAGGAACTTGCGCTCGCCAAGAAAAGCCCGCCTGCGGGGGATAAACCTGACAGGAAGTGGAATACTAATAGAAATAATGCGGGTGAAGTGAGCTTTGCGAGCACAGGAAAACTGTTGCCGGCTCACATCAATGCAGAGCGGAAACTCCTTACTTATATGTTAATCGATGAAGGGGTAGCTAGACAAGTTCAATACGCGCTGGCAGACGAATTTTCTGTGGATGAGCATGGGGCGCTGGCCGCCCATCTTTTCGCCTATTACGCAGAACACACCCAGGCGGACCCGTCGCTGTTCATCGGCGGCTTAGAGGACCGCGAGCTTTTGAGGCTGGCGACTGCTCTCGCGATGGAAGCGGATCATCTGGATCGGCGGTCTGATCGTGTAGACGCCCTGGTACGTGAATATATCCATCGCATCAAGGTGTATCATTTGCAATTGGAAATGAAACGTTATGAACGGCAGATGATCGATTGTGGAAATCGAGGCGATACAGAAGGAATGCGGGCGGCATACGACGAAATGAATCGTGTGCAGTCCATGATTCAATCTCTGGAAAACGCGCAAGCCGAAATATAAACGTTCGTTAACTACTCCTTAGGGAAGGAGGGGTCGGGATGGTGAAAAAAGTGAAACACACAGACACTCAACAGATGTCTTTGGAAGAAGTAAAACAGATGCTTGTCGAAATCGGAAAAAAGCGCGGCGTGATCACCTACAGTGAGATTATGGACAAACTTTCCGCTTTCGATCAGGATTCGGATCAGATCGACGAATTCTTTGACCACCTCTCGGAGCAAGGGGTCGAGGTGATAAATGAAGCGGACGACGAAGCGCCGTTCGAAGATGACGACGATGATGATGAAGACGGTCCGAAGAGCCTCGATGAAGAAGAGGAGTTCGATCTCGAAGATCTGAGCGTGCCGCCTGGCATCAAGATCAACGACCCGGTCCGTATGTATCTGAAAGAGATCGGCCGTGTGCCGCTGCTTTCTGCTGAAGAAGAGATCAACTTGGCGCTGCGCATCGAAAAAGGGGATGAAGAGGCGAAGCGTCGCCTGGCGGAAGCGAACTTGCGACTGGTGGTCTCGATCGCCAAGCGCTATGTCGGCCGCGGGATGCTGTTCCTTGACCTGATCCAAGAGGGGAATATGGGTCTGATCAAGGCTGTTGAGAAGTTCGATCACCAAAAAGGGTTTAAGTTTTCTACGTACGCGACCTGGTGGATTCGTCAGGCGATCACTCGTGCGATCGCAGACCAGGCCAGAACGATCCGGATTCCGGTACACATGGTGGAGACGATCAACAAGTTGATCCGCATCTCCCGTCAACTGCTGCAAGAGCTCGGGCGCGAACCAACCGCCGAAGAGATCGCAGCCGAGATGGACATGAGCCCGGACAAAGTCCGCGAGATCCTGAAGATCGCACAGGAGCCGGTTTCGCTGGAAACACCGATCGGCGAAGAGGACGATTCTCACCTCGGCGACTTTATCGAAGACCAAGATGCACTGGCGCCGGCCGATGCTGCCGCCTACGAACTGCTCAAGGAGCAGTTGGAAGACGTGCTTGATACGCTGACAGAACGTGAAGAAAACGTGCTCCGCCTGCGCTTCGGTCTCGATGACGGCCGTACCCGCACGCTCGAAGAAGTCGGGAAAGTCTTTGGCGTCACTCGTGAGCGGATTCGCCAGATCGAGGCGAAAGCGCTGCGCAAACTGCGCCATCCGAGCCGCTCTAAGCGTCTCAAGGACTTCCTTGAATAGAACAATACCTTCGAACCTTCGCAGCACTCACTTCTTTTCTGGTGAGTGCTTTTTTATGCGATTTATCCGGGAGGCGTGATCTTTGAATCAGGAGCAAAAGAAACTCATGATCGGTGAGATCAAAAAGTGGCGTGAGAGCAGACTAATCCCGACCGAATATTGCGACTTTTTGATGAACCTATACGCGGAGGGCGATGCCTTTTCGCATGATCAACAAACGGGGAGCAAGGCCAAGTCGAGCTGGAAAACCAGTGCGAACGGCGGTGTCCTCGGCAAGGTGCTGCTTGTGATCACAGGCTTGTTGCTGTTCTTGATCTTTGCCCTTAATTTTACCTTGTTTCCCGAGCCAATGCAAATTGCTGTCCTGCTGCTCGGTACGGTCTTTCCGTTCGTGATGGCCTACCGCAAACGGGGCAAAAGCTCGCTCGCACAGACGGTTTGGCTGTTTGTCGCCGTGGTGATGGTGGCGCTGATTGGATATTATTACCTCTCTTCTTCCGGCCTGCTCGGCGACCGCGGGAAGCTGCTCGGCACGATGGCGGTCGTATTTCTGGTCTGGCTGCTGGCCGGAGCCGCCTTTCGCTCGCGGCTGGTCAGCGGCATCGGGCTGCTGGGCCTGCTCCTCTTGTATGCCAACTTCTTAGAAGTGGCTGCAGACATCGGCACCTCCTCGTACGGCGTGCAGCATTTCTATTTTATGATCCCTGCCTTTCTCGCGTTGTTCTTTGCTGTCGTGCTCGGCCGGTACCGCGTCTACGTCGCGCCGGTCTTCCTGGCGGCCGGGCTGCTCGCATTGTTTGGGCCCGATCTGCGGATGCTAGTATTTGGGCTGAACATGGATCTGTTCATGCAGATCCTCGTGTTTTTAAAGCTCGCGGTGCTGATCACGCTGTTCATCGTGTACCATCAGGGCCTCAAAAAGTGGGTTGGACAAGTGTCACAATAGCTCGAAAAGTATTGCCGTTCCTGATGGCGGTTGTGTATAATGTTTTTAGATGAATGAATGCGCACTCATTTTTCCGTTTCCATAGAGGAGGGTATCTTAATGAACTTTGATCTGACGCAAGATCAGATTATGATTCGCAACACCGTTCGCGATTTCGCTGAAGCGGAGATCCGCCCGAACGCCGAGCACGTTGACAAGACGGGCGAGTTCCCGTTTGACACTTTCATGAAGATGGGCGAGCTGGGTCTCCTCGGCCTGCCGATTCCGGAAGAGTACGGCGGCGCAGGCGCTGACACGGTCTCCTACGCGCTGGCTGTCGAAGAAGTCGGCCGCGCTTGCGGTTCGCACGGCCTGTCCTATGCGGCGGCAGTCTCGCTCGGCTGCAACCCGTTCCTTGCATTCGGTACTGAAGAGCAGAAGCAAAAGTGGCTCGTGCCGCTGGCAGAAGGCAAGATCCTCGGCGCGTTTGGCCTGACCGAGCCGAACGCAGGCTCTGACGCATCCGGCACCCAGACCAACGCCGTGCTCGACGGCGACGAGTGGGTAGTCAACGGTTCTAAGTGCTTCATCACCAACGTTTCCTACGCTAAGGTCTGCGTTGTAACCGCTGTCACCGATCGTTCCAAAGGTTCGAAAGGCATCACCGCGATCATCGTGCCGACCGATACCCCGGGATTCTCGACCTCCACGCCGTATGAAAAGCTCGGCCTGAAAGGCTCGAACACCGCGGAAATCATCCTCGACAACGTGCGCGTACCGAAAGAAAACGTGCTCGGCACTGTCGACAACGGCTTTATCCAGTTCATGAAGACGCTCGACGGCGGCCGCATCTCGATCGGCGCACTGTCGGTCGGTATCGCACAGGCGGCGTTTGAAGCGTCCCTGCAGTACGCGCAGGAGCGCAAGCAGTTCGGCCAGTCGATCTCCAAGTTCCAAGCGATCCAGTTCAAACTCGCCGACATGGCGATGCACATCGAACTGGCGCGCACCGCGGTGCACAAAGCGGCATGGCTGAAAGACCAAGGCAAGCCGTTCGGCAAAGAAGCGGCGATGGCCAAACTGTTCGCGTCTGAGATCTGCATGCGCGCATGCGACCAGGCGATCCAAATTCATGGCGGCTACGGCTATATGAAAGAGTACCCGGTGGAGCGCTACTTCCGCGACGCGAAGCTGATGGAGATCGGCGAAGGCACTTCCGAGATCCAACGCATCGTCATCGCGCGTCATATCGGTTGCTAAATTTAGCTAAATCCGATATACTGTTAAACAGCAATCAAATATCCATTTGAACGGGTATATTGAAAGCAGTCAACCAACCAACAATCTGCAACACCCCTCGTCCTGTTGGGCGAGGGCTTTTTTTATGCATTTTTAATCATTTGGAGGAATTTTCAGTCTATCATACGAAGTAGTAGTGCGAAGAGATTGGTTAAGGAAGGAGACTGACAATGGCTGAACGATTACATACTACCGTTGGGCAACTGCTTGACGATCTGGCTGCGCGCTTCCCGGCGCGTGACGCGATGGTGTACCATGACCGGGGACTGCGCTATACGTATGCGGAATTTAATGAGGTCTGCAAACAGGCGGCGAAAGGCTTGATCAAGCTTGGCATCGAGCGCGGCGAGCATGTGGCGGCGTGGTCGACCAACTACCCGGAATGGCTGATCACGCAGTTTGCGACCGGCAAGATGGGCGCGGTGCTGGTCACGGTCAACACCAACTACCGGGCGGCAGAACTGGAGTATCTGCTGCGCCAGTCTGACACCACGACCCTGATCTTGATGGAAGAGTTTAAAGGCACTTCCTACATCGACATGCTGTACGAACTGGTGCCGGAACTGCGCGAAGCAGAGCCCGGCCAACTGCAGTCGGAGCGCCTGCCGTTTTTGAAAAATGTGATTTTCTTGGGTGACAAAAAGTGGCCCGGCATGTTCAACTGGGCGGACATCATGGCGCTCGGTCAAGACGTGCCTGACGCCGAGCTGGCAGTGCGTCAGTCTTCGCTGCACCCGGACGATGTGATCAACATGCAGTACACGTCGGGCACGACCGGCTTCCCGAAAGGCGTCATGCTCACCCACAACAACCTCGTCAACAACGGGCGCAATGTCGCGGAGTGCATGAACCTGAGCGAGATCGACCGCCTGTGCATCCCGGTGCCGTTTTTCCACTGCTTCGGCTGTGTGCTCGGCGCGATGGCCTGCGTGACGGTCGGCGCGGCGATGGTGCCGGTCGTCGAGTTCAACGTGCAGGCGGTGCTGGAGACGGTGCAAGCTGAAAAATGCACCGCGCTGCACGGCGTGCCGACGATGTTTATCGCCGAGCTGAACCACCCCGATTTTGCCAGCTATGACCTGTCCTCCCTGCGCACCGGCATCATGGCCGGCTCGCCGTGCCCGACCGAAGTGATGAAAGCGGTGATCGAAAAGATGGGCGCGCGGGAGATCACGATCACCTACGGGCAGACCGAGTCGTCGCCGGCGATCACGATGACCCGCACCACCGACGGGCTGGAAACGCGCGTCGCGACGGTCGGCCGGGCCTTGCCGAACGTGGAAGTGAAGATCTTCATTCCCGGCACCAGCGAAGAAGCCCCGCTCGGCGAGCAGGGCGAGATCTGCACGCGGGGCTACCACGTGATGAAAGGCTATTACAAGAACCCCGAAGCGACCCGGGCGGCGATCGACGAAGACGGCTGGCTGCACACAGGCGACCTCGGCACGCTCGATGCGGACGGCAACCTGCGCGTCACCGGACGCCTGAAAGACATGATCATCCGCGGCGGCGAAAACGTCTATCCGCGCGAAGTGGAAGAGTTCCTCTACACCCATCCGAAGGTGCTCGACGTGCAGGTGATCGGCATCCCCGATCCGAAATACGGCGAAGAGGTTGGCGCGTTTGTGATCGTCAAAGAAGGGGCGACCTTGACGGCGGAAGAGCTGCGCGAATATTGCCTGGACAAGATCTCGCGCTTTAAGATCCCGCGCTATTTTGAATTTGTCGAAGGCTATCCGATGACCGCATCGGGCAAGGTGCAGAAATTCAAACTTCGCGAACTGGCGCAGGAGAAATTTCTCCTCAACTAGAAAGTTCAAGGAGGGCAGGCACCACTGGTGGTGCCTGCCTTTGCATTTTGGAAGGAGTGAGCAGGATGAAAGCGGTCTTTTTCGATTTGGACGGAACGCTTGGCGCGCACGGCCTGGGCAGCGGAGCGTTTTTGCTGCAGGCGCAAGAAGAGTTGCGGTCGAAGTTTCCCGAGCTGTCGTTTGGCGAACCGAAAGACTTTTTGATGTCCTATCGCAGCCTCAACAACCATTCCTGGGGCGCATGGGTCAAAAAAGAGCTCGTGCTGCCGGTCGATGGCGTGAAAGTGCACATCTGGCGCGAACAGTTGAAGAAGTTTGGCGTGCCGGCTGAGCTGGCAGACGGGCTGGCCGCAGAGCTGAAGGCGGCGATGCTGGCCGCCCATCCTGACGATTGGCGTCCGGCGCCGGGCGTGCACGAAGTGCTGCAGTGGGCGAAGGAACAAGGCGCGAAGCTGCTCGTCCTGTCCAACGGAGCGGCCGAGGTGCAGCTGCCGAAACTGGAAGCGCACGGGCTGCTCAGCTATTTTGATCATCTGGTATTCTCGCAGTCGATCGGCTATTCGAAGCCGGACCCGCTGTATTTTGAACATGCGCTGGAACTGGCCGGATGCAAAGCTGAAGAAGCTCTGATGATCGGGGACAGCTACACGCATGATATTGAACCGGCCGATTTCCTTGGCATGCGCCGCGTGTGGATCTTCGAAGACGCGCCGATTCTCGGGCTGCCCGATCGACATTCGGCGGCAGAACTTCGCGCGGTGCCCGGCTTGTTGGCATCCCTGTTGACATGAATGATCGGGACTAGCAGATTCTCAAAATCTTGTATGAGAAGCAAAACATCACCAAGACTTGGCTATCTCAATTCTGCCTCTGTCAACACCTAAGGCTGGCGGGTGCTGAACAGCACAGATCCTTTACTGAGCCCGTACAGCCCGGACGCAACAATCAAAAGCGCACAGAGCAGAATGCCTGTGGACGGTGTCACCAGCTGGTAGAGCGGAGCGGCCAGCAGCAGCCCGACGGCAAGCCCTGCGCCTGCGAACAGCTGGCGGATCGAATACAGCTTGCCGACATGTTCAGGGGGAAAGCCGGTCTGGATGCGTCCGAGGATCAGCAGATCGCCGATCGGGCTGCCAAAAGCGGCGATCGCTGCCCCGAGCATCGCGATCTGCAGCGAGCCGATCCCCATGACGGCAAAACCTGCCCCCAAGATCAGCTGGCCGAGAAACATCGCCCGAAACCCGACCTTGGCAGCCAATCCGCCCGTCACGAGCAGCGAGAGCACGTTGCCGATCCCGTAGGCGGCGACGATCAGCCCGTAGTCACTGGCGCTGTCTGACAGCAGCGGTGCGCCGATCATGAAGGCGGCACCCCAGGCGACGTTGACGACCGCGAGGCTGCTCAGAGCGAGCAGCAGGAGCTTGTCCTGCAGGAGCAGGTGCCACGCCGTGCGGATGTCATGCCCGATCCGCTTGGGTGCAGCGCCCTTGGGCGGACGGCTGGGGAACTCCTTGCCGATCAGCAGCAGCACCGCGCCGGAGACGAGGTACGTCATCGCGTCGAGCAGGAAAAAGTCGGGCAGCGCCAGCCAGAGCAGCAGCAGCCCGGTCAGGCCGGGACCGAGGATGCGGGCGAAGCGGTGCGTGCTGTCGATCAGCGCATTGGCCGCATAGAGCACGCTCTGCTCCCGGCAGAGGACAGGCAGGCTGGCCTGCAACGCCGGTTGAAAAAGGGTGCCCAGCGCTGCGACCAGCACGTGCGCCAGCATAAGCGGCCAGAGCGTGCCGTCGCCGAACCAATACCAGCTCAGTGGCAGCAGCCCGACCAGCAGCGCCCGCAGCAGATCGGAGACGATCATCGTCTTGCGGCGGTCGAAGCGGTCGGCATACGCTCCGCCAAACAGCCCGAGCAGGAGCGCCGTGACGGTGCCCGCCCCGGTGAGCAGACCGGCGCTGCTGCCCATCTGCTGCACCGCCAGCCAGGTGATGGCGATCAGATACAGCTGATCGCCAAACGCGGACAGAAACTGTGACAGCCAGAGCCACACCAAGTGCGGCGTGCGAAAAAAAGCAAGATAATTCACGAACAACCCTCCCTTTGCCAACATCGTACTAAGGGCAGGGTTATTTATCAATCCGATATCATCTATAATGAACATTAGGTTTTTCGATAAGGGGCGATCGCGATGGACACCAATCAACTGCAGACGTTCGACCAGATCGTCCGGCTCGGCAGTTTCAGCAAAGCGGCGCGCGTGCTGGACATCGCGCAGCCGACGATCTCGGCCCGGCTGCGCCAACTGGAGCAGGAGGTGGGCGGGGCGCTGCTGTTGCGCGGCGGGAGCAGGCTGGAGTTGACGGAGCTGGGGCGCAGCTTTTTGCCTTATGCGCGGCAGGCGCTGGCCGTGCTGTCGAAAGGCGTGGAGACGGCACGCCTCGCCGAGCAGGGCAAGCGCGGGCAGGTGGTGATCGCCACGCTGCCGACGCTGGCGGCAGGATTTTTCGCATCGGCGCTGGCCCGGGTGCGGGAGGAGAATCCGCAGCTGGGAATTGCGGTGCATACAGGGCACAACCGGGAGGTCGTCGAGATGCTCTATGACGGGTTTATCAAAATCGGCTTTCTGATCTGGCCGTACCTGAACGCCGACCTGACGACGCGGCTGACGGTCGAAGAGCCGCTGCTGGTCGCCGTTCCGGCCGGTCATCCGCTGGCGCTGCGGGGAAAGGTCACGCTGGAAGAGCTGAAAGAGGAAGCGAACCCGTTTTGGCAGATCGACTGGGGGCATGAGGTCAAAGGCTGGCAGGCGCTGTTGATCTGCGAACCGGGCACGGAGATCGAAGTGCCGCCGCAGACGGCGCTCGATCTCCTGTTGCGCGGGCAAGGGGCGGCGCTGTTGACGCGGGCGATGGCCGGCCGGGCCCTCGAACGCGGGGAACTGGTCGAACTGCAGGTCGAAGGGATGCCGCAGCTGAGTCGGAAAAGCGTGCTGGTGCAGCTCGGGCACGATCCGCTGCCGCCGGCGGTGGAAGAGTTTATCCGGCTGTTTCGGGAAGAAGCAAAGTTGGGCTATAATAGTTGAGACTGACTATCTTTACATAACAGGTGATCTCATTTGATAAACATATCGGAACGTTTGGCGCGGATCGCGTCATTTGTGCCCGTCGGAGTGAAGACGGCAGACATCGGGAGTGACCATGCTTACCTGCCGATCTATCTCGTCCAGCGCGGGCAATCGGTACAAGCGGTGGCAGGCGAATTGAATGAAGGGCCGTTTCTCGGGGCGGAGCGCAACGTGCGCGCGCACGGGCTGACCGGCAAGATTGCGGTGCGACGCGGAAACGGGCTGGCCGTGCTGAGCCCGGGCGAAGTTGACGTGATCACCGTCTCCGGCATGGGCGGCGGGACGATCCGCGACATTTTGGCCGCCGGAGCGGAGAAGCTGGAAGGCGTCTCCCGGCTCGTGCTGTCGCCGCAGGGCGATGGCGACTCGCTGCGCCGCTGGCTGCTGGCGCATGGCTGGAAGATCGTCGACGAAGACATGCTGATCGAGGATGAGAAGATCTATGAGATCGTCGTCGCCGAGCGCGGCGAGATGACGCTCGACGATCCGCTGCAACTGGAGTTTGGCCCGCTGCTGCTTGCACGCAAGCATCCATTACTGCTCGATCGCGTCGAATACGAACTGGGCAAGATCGCGCTGGCCTTAAAAGGCTTGGAGAAAGCCAAAGGGGACAGCGGACAGGCGCGCCGGGATGCGCTGCTGGAACGGAAAAGACAACTGGAGGAGGTAGGAAACGATGTCCGCTCATAAGACGACGGCGACGGTCAAGCAGATCGCCGCTGTAATGGAAGAGCTGGCGCCGCTGACGCTGGCCGAATCGTGGGACAAGGTCGGGCTGCAGGTCGGCGACCCGAAGCGCCCGGTGAAAAAAGTGATGCTGTCGCTGGACAGCAATGATGAAGGCGTGATCGACGAAGCGATCAAAAAAGGGGTCGACCTGATCATTGCGCACCATGCGATGATCTTCAAGCCTGTCCAGACCCTGCGCACCGACACGCCGTACGGGCGCAAGCTGCAAAAGCTGCTCGCACACAACATCGGCGTCTATGTGGCGCACACCAACCTCGACATCGCTGAGGGCGGCATCAACGACATCCTGGCCGGACGCCTGCACTTGGAACATGTCGAAGTGCTGTCCCGCGTCCACAACACCCGCCTGAAAAAACTGGTCGTCTTCGTGCCGGAGACGCATCACGCAGCCGTCTTGAAAGCGCTGGGCGATGCGGGCGCAGGTTGGATCGGCAACTACAGCCACTGCACGTTCAACACGCCGGGCATCGGCACCTTCGTGCCGCAAAAGGGCACCTCGCCGTTTATCGGCGAGCAGGGCGTGCTGGAAAAAGTGGAGGAAGTGCGCGTGGAGACGATCGTCAGCGACCTCAATCAGGAGCGTGTGGTGCGGGCGATGCTGGAAGCGCATCCCTATGAAGAAGTCGCCTACGATCTCTACCCTTTGGAGATCATGGGGCAGGAGCTCGGCGTCGGACGCGTCGGCGATCTCGTGCAGGAGATGACGCTTGAGCAGTTCGCGAACTTTGTGAAACAGCAGTTCGGCGTGGAGCATGCGCGGGTCGTCGGGCCGCATGACCGCCCCGTGCGCCGCGTGGCGGTGCTCGGCGGCTCCGGCGAGGAGTATTACCCGCAGGCGCTGCAAAAAGGCGCCGACGTGTTCGTGACCGGAGACATCCGCTACCACTATGCGCAAGATGCGCTGGCCGAAGGGTTGTGCATGGTCGATCCGGGGCATAATACGGAAAAGATCTGCATGCCGAGCGTGCAGGCCTACCTGGAAGCCAAGCTGCGCGAATACGGGTATGACGCGGAAGTTTTCGTGTCGGAAACGAACACAGAACCGTTCACTTTTTTGTAAGTTCACCGCGTCTTTTTTCTCAGACAAACCCATACAGTGGAGTATGGGGGTGAACGAGCATGGCTCATCTGATCATGAGCGCAATTGCACTCATTGCTGTTGTCCTGGCGTTTTCGTACGCCTATTATCTCCTACATTTGTTGCTGACGATCACAAAATGCCCCGACTGCGGACGGATCATGCAGAAGGTGATGTATACAGAGTTGTCGGAGGACGGAGAGCAGAAGCAGGTGCTGTATGAATGTCGGTTCTGCCAGTCCAAACGGATCAAAAAGAGCAGCATGCCGCGCGGACGAAAGTTTACACTGTACCCATGACACCTATGATTTGGTACTTGAAACTTCGGGGAAAACCCTGTATACTTCTTCTTTGTCAGGAATGAATCTGCTGATCAAACCGAAAAGTAAGCTGGGCAATCGCCGGTGCAAGGTCGAAAGGCCGCACGGGAGGAAAGTCCGAGCTTCACAGGGCAAGGGTGCCGGCTAACGGCCGGTGGGAGCGATCCTAAGGATAGTGCCACAGAAAGAAACCGCCAGCGGCCTCTTCGGAGGTGCGGGCAAGGATGCAACGGTGCGGTAAGAGCGCACCAGCAGCATGGAGACATGCTGGCTAGGTAAACCCCACCCGAAGCAAGACCGGATAGGAGTCCACATGCGTCGGCCCGGCGCGGACTCGGGTAGGTTGCTTGAGCGTGCTGGCAACAGTACGCCTAGATAGATGATTGCCACTCCACAGTGCGAGGGTGACTCCCGTTTGCAGCACCAGGAGTACAGAACTCGGCTTACAGGCTTACTTTTCGGAGTCATATATGAGAAATAAAGAACCCGCGCAGGGTTCTTTTTTTATTTCTGAATTATACTTGCCAGTCAGTTTTTGTAGTAGAATGAGTACATAACGGGAAGAGATGGGGGAGCGGTGTCCGATGTGGTTTTTGCGGTTTCGGGAGCCGGTGAATACGTGGACGCATTTGTTGACGTGTTTGGCGGCCGTTGCCGGCCTGGTGCTGTTGATCGTCTGGTCGCGGGAGAGCGCGGCAAAAGTGTCGGTGATGGTGATTTACGGGCTGAGTTTGATCGTGCTGTTTATGGCGAGCGCCGTCTATCATGCGGTGCGTTCCACGCCGGAGAAGATTTTGGCGTTGAAGAAGTTTGACCATATGGCGATCTATCTGTTGATCGCCGGCACCTACACGCCGGTGTTCGCCTTTGGGCTGGACGGCTCGTGGCGGATCACGATGCTGGCGGTGGTCTGGGCGCTGGCCTTGGCGGGGATGGCGATGAAGCTGTTCTTCATCAACGCGCCGCGCTATCTGTCCACCTTGCTCTATGTCGGCCTCGGCTGGATCGCGGTGGTGCCGTTTGTGAAGCTGGTCGAGACGCTGCCGACGGGCGCGATCTGGCTGATGTTCGCAGGCGGTGTGGCGTACACGGTCGGCGCGGTGATCTATGCGACCAAGTGGTTCGACTGGTTCCCCGGCAAGTTCGGCTTCCACGAGATCTTCCATCTCTGGGTGTCGGCGGGCGCGACCCTGCATTTTTTGATGGTGGCGCGGTACATTGCGATCTAAAGAGAAGACCTGATCCGCTTAGGATCAGGTCTTTTGCTTGATCAGTTCGATCAGCGCTTGGTCGGTGAGCTGTTCGGCGAGCGAGCGCACCTGGTCTTGGCCGTAGCCTTTCGGGCGGCCTTCGAGCTTGAATTTGCCCGACCAGACGCCGGTGATCATGTAGCCTGGCTCCCGATCCATCGTTTCCAAAAAAAGCAGGTAGCGGCCGGGTCCGGCGAAGTCACGAGAAAGGTCGTGGTGAATCTGGAGCGTCTTGCCTTTGACAGCAGGGTTGCCTTTGAGCACTTCGCCCGCCCGATAGGCACCGTCCGCGAAGTTTGCGATCACGATCAGGTCGGAGGCGGCGATGAGCTCTTCAAAATTCTTGATCGACACGCCGCGGTTGGCGAAAGGGTCGTCTCCGGACGGCAGTGATAAAAAGGGCGTCCAGCAACCGGTCGCCCGCTTGCAGGACAGGCCGTTGATCGTGCGGGCCGTCTGCTGTTCGATGCGGTAAGTGACGCTGGTCACCTGATCGTGGCCAAAGGTGCGGAGCAGTTCGTCATGAATGTTTTTGATCAGTTGACCTTCCGCCTCATGCGACAGTTTGGCGGCGTCCTGGTCGAAGGAGAGTTCGAGATTTTTCTCTTGCAACAGCAGCGTCTGCAGTTCAACTTGATCAGGCAGATGCTTTTCCACCAGCGGGCGAATCGCCTCACCGGTGGCCTGTTCCGCACAGCCGGTCAGCAGCAGCGGCAATGCCAGCCAAAAGAGCCAGTTTTTATTCAATCCCGTTCCTCCTTCGATAATCGGTTGGAGTCAAGCCAGTCTCTTTATGAAAGACGTAGGAAAAATGGGAAAGGTTCTGGTAGCCGACTTCGAGCGCGATGTCGGAAAGCGGGCGTTCGGTCGCCGCCAGCAGTTCCCGCGCTTTGTCGAGGCGGATGGCGGTGAGCGCTGCGGCGGGTGTGCGGCCGGTGGCTTTTTTGAAGGTGCGTTGCAGGTGGTAAGGGGAGATGTGCAGGCGGTCGGCGATCGATTGCAGAGACAGCGGTGCAGCGTAGCGGGATTCGAGCAGGTGTTGGGCCGCCCGCACCAGTTCATTTTGCGGCGCGGCTTCTTCCGGGCGGCAGCGTTTGCAGGCGCGCAGGCCGTGCTGTCTGGCTTCGTCCGGCGTCTGGAAAATGCGGACGTTTTCCCGCTTGGGGGTGCGTGATTTGCAGGAAGGACGGCAGAAGATCCCGGTCGTCAACACTCCGTAGTAAAATTGTCCGTCGGCCGTCGCGTCGCACTCGACGATCATTTGCCACTGCTGGTCCTGCATATGGTTTCCCTCCCGAATGGTCTGGTTGGCACTATTGTATCCTGTTTTATGGTAGGATGAAACCAGCAGATGATACGATTGGAGGAACTGACAAATGCCGCTGTTTTTTGCTTATGGCGTCAGCACCGACCCGGAGCGGATGCAAGAGGAGATGGGCGGGTACAAGTCCTATCAGACCGCGACCCTGCCCGGCCACGCCTGCACCTTCACCTACAACCCGGAGTATGACGGAGGGGCGACGACGCTGCTCCCAAGCCCGGGCGACGAAGCTCTGGGCGCAGTCTACGTAATTGAGGAAAGCCAACTCGCCTTGTTGGAAGAGGTCGACGATGAGTACGAATTGCACACCTTGCAAGTGCGGGCAGGCGGTGAACTCGTCGACGCGTATGTGCTCCTGCCGCGCGAAGAAGAAACGCTGACCCTGCCTTCGCCAAAATATCTGGAGCGGGTGCGCAAAGGCTTGTCGGTGCACCACCCGGCCGAGCAGGTCGAAGCGTATCTGCAGGCGGGCATCGACCGCGTCAACAACAGCGACCGCCATTAAATGAGAGAAACCCTTGGCACCTGCAAGCGCCAAGGGTTTTGTTGTCTAGACCAAACGCACGTTGTAGTTGCGCATCCAGGTGTCGATCTGCGCGAGGTAGGCGAACAGTTGCGGGCCTGCCATCAGCTGGCCGAAGAAGGGGCGGACAAAATTGGGGTCGTCGGCGTTTTGCGCCGCCTGCAGCAGCACCTCTTTGTTCACCACCTGCAGCAGCGGTGAAGCCGGATCATCGAGGATTTCGAGCAGCCAGCTGCGCACGGCGTTCAGGTAGGCCGGGTTGTGCGTTTTCGGGTACGGGCTCTTCTTGCGGTAGAGCACATCTTCCGGCAGCACCCCTTCCAGCGCTTTGCGCAGCAGCCCTTTTTCGCGCTCGGCGTAGAACTTCATCTCCCACGGCACGTTCCACATGTATTCGACGATGCGGTGGTCGCAGAACGGCACGCGCACTTCGAGCGACGCGCCCATCGTCATCCGGTCTTTGCGGTCGAGCAGGGTCGGCATCCAACGGAAGAGGTTGAGGTAGGACATCTCGCGCGCCCGCGCTTCTGCCGGCGATTCGCCTTCCAACTTCGGCACTTCGGCGAGCGCCGCCCGGTAGCGGCCGTCGATGTGCGCCGCCACGTTGATCTTGGCGGCGAACTCCTCGTTCAGCCAGGAAGCGCGCCCTTCCACATTGCGCGACCACGGGAAGGTGTCGGCGTTGACCATCTCCTCACGGTAAAACCATGGATACCCGCCAAAAATCTCGTCGGCGCACTCGCCGGACAGGGCGACGGTCGCTTCTTTTTTGATCTCTTTGGAGAACAGGTACAGCGAGGCGTCGATGTCGGCCATCCCCGGCAGGTCGCGGAAGGTGACCGCATCTTTTAGCGCTTGCACGAGCTGCGGCGTGTCGATGACGATGTTGTGGTGCTCCGACCCGATGTACTCGGAGACGCGCTTGATCCACGGGCCGTCCGGGTTGGGCTGGAAGTCGCTCGCCGTGAAATGCTTGTCGTTATCCACGTAGTCGACGGAGAACGTGTGCAGCCGTCTGCCCTCTTGTTGATACTTCATCGCCGCAAACGCCGAGATCATGCTCGAATCGAGCCCGCCGGACAAGAGCGTGACCAGCGGCACGTCGGAGACCAGTTGGCGCTCGACCGCGTCTTGCAGCAAGCCGCGCAGTGTTTCCACCGTCGTGTCCAAATCATCGGTGTGCGGGGCGCTTTCCAGTTGCCAGTACGGCGCTACCGCCGTACCGGTGCGGTCGAAGCGCAGATAATGCCCCGGCTTCAGCTCAGCGACATCTTGGAACACGCCGTGCCCTG
Source organism: Tumebacillus sp. BK434 (assembly GCF_004340785.1). Classification (NCBI taxonomy): domain Bacteria; kingdom Bacillati; phylum Bacillota; class Bacilli; order Caryophanales; family Alicyclobacillaceae; genus Tumebacillus; species Tumebacillus sp. BK434. The sequence continues at coordinate 80,854 of NZ_SLXS01000006.1, forward strand.
GCGTGCGCGCCGGGCCGATGGCGAACACTTCGGCCAGCCCGTCGCTGTCCACGTCCGGCTCGACCAGCGGGTGGGCGAGCAGGGATTTCAGCTCGGAAGCGAAGAGCAGGCCGCCGCCGCGCTCTGCATAGAACAGCGGTTTGACGCCGAGCCGGTCGCGGGCGAGGAACAGGTGCTGCTCATGGCTGTTCCAGATCGCGAAGGCGAAGATGCCGTTCAGCTGCTCCACGCAGGCCGGGCCCCACTCGATGTAGGACGTGAGCAGCACTTCGGTGTCGGAGTGGCCTTGGAAGCGGTGGCCGCGGGCGAGCAGTTCCTTGCGGATGTCTTCGGTGTTGTACAGCTCACCGTTGTAGATGATCGTATATGTGCGATCGCCGCGGGCGCGGGTCATCGGCTGGATGCCGCCTTCGATGTCGACGACAGCCAGACGGCGGTGGGCAAATCCGGCGTGGGGAGACAGCCAGATGCCTTCTTGGTCCGGGCCGCGGAGGTGTTGCAAATCTGCCATTTGTTTGAGAATCGAACTCTGTTCTGTGAGATCGACTTTCCAATCGATCCATCCACTAATCCCACACATTTGTTCGTTCCCCTCCCATTCTCAAGTCTTACATGGACATTCGCCCAGCATGACATAACGTATGCGAAAGGGAAAAAAGATGTGCAGGAAATCACATTCCGTTGGGCCGGACTGACGCCATCACCTGTTCTGCGACTTCTTTCGACGCCAATCCTTCGAGGAACCAGCGCGAGAGATCGACGGCAGCCAGACAGCCGGCGGCGGTGGCGATCCGCTCATGTGCGACGAGCGGCGCCTCGACCACTTCGATGCCCATCGCGGCGAGCTGCTTGACCCGCGTCGGATAAGTTGTCGCCGTCAAGCCGTCCAAGAGCCCCAGCTTGGCGAGCAGCAGCGCGCCGGAGCAGATCGAGCCGATCAGCTGGCGGCCCGGGTCGAGCAGGCTGTGCAGGCGGGCGAGAATCGCTTCATCCCGGAGCAGCGTCTGCACGCCGGGACCGCTCTCGATCAGGACGGCATCCGCTTCTCCGAGATAGTCGAGTCCGGCCGACATCGGAATGGTCAGTCCGTTTTCAGAGGTGTGGTGCGCGCTGGTGCCGACCAGCTTTACTTCCCAGTCCGGGAGCAGGCGGAAGCGCGCCACGCGGTTCAGCAAATCCCACGGCAGGAAGACATCGAGATCGGTAAAGCGGTCAAAGACGAGAATGGCCAGTTTCATCAATCAGATCTCCTTTTTGTTCAACTTCTTGCATCTATGGTACGATGAATTGGGAAAGACGTACATACAGAAACAGGAAAGGGTGTCGTACACATGTTTATCGCAATGAACCGTTTGACCGTTCCGGCCGACTACCGCTCCCATCTCGAAGAGCGCTTTGCCGGTGCCGGCGCACGCATGAAAGACGTGCCGGGCTGCCTCGAATACCAGTTTCTGCTTCCGACCGAAGGCGATGAGATCATCGTCTACACCAAATGGGAATCGGAAGACGCGTTTAACGCCTGGACGCAAGGCGAAGCGTTCCAACGCGCCCACCAAGGCGCCAACCCGAACTCTCCGGTCAAAGGCGACCTGCGCAAGTACACTGTGAAATTCTCCTCCTAAGCGCAGGCCGGCACAAGCAAAAACAAAAGCAAAAGCGCACCTTGGCAGGTGCGCTTTTTTGCGTTACTTGGAGATCTTGATCAACGCCGCGGAGCGGTCGTTCGCTTCTTTCATCACTTGGATCTTCAGACCGTACTTGAGCAGTTTCAGGCCGGAGTCCGGGTTGGAAGCGTTCCAGTAGGAATCGTGGTCGCTGAACGTCTTTTCCGCCGCTTTCGCTTTGGAGAAGATCGAGCTGCCGTCCGCATACACGATGTTCAGGTCGGTGCCCTTCTGCAGCGAGAAGGTGGCATCTTTCAGCTGGAAGCGGGAAGCAGCCACTTCGCCGTCATTCCACTTCACGACGTTTTGGTGCGAGTCGACGACGCCGAGGAAGCCGTAGCCCGGGTGCATGGCGACCCAGTTGTTCTCATACGCTTCGTTCACGTACCAGACCAGCATGCCCGGGTCATAGGACATGAGGGATTTGCCGCGTTTGATGTGCGCCAGACCTTGGTCGACGCCGTCATGGGTGCGCCATTCCACCAGGTAGTAGTGCTTGGTGTACGACTTGCCGGTATCTTGCTTGAAGCCTTGCAGGTCGAAGGACGGAGTGCCTTCTGCGCCGTCGGCGAACACTACTGCGCCGTCAGCGGTCACTTTTACGTTGTCCACGTAGAAGCCTTCCAGGGTGGTGCCCCAGTCTGTGATCGAGCGGAACTGCAGCAGAATCTCCTGGCCGGCGTAAGCGGACAGGTCGATCGATTCATGCACCCAGCCGTTCGAGGAACCGGTGTAGCCCGGCAGGTTCGGTGCGATCGTCGGGTACGCGCCGTTCGCGATCTGCGTCGACGTGCGGTTGGTCGAGAGCGAATTCCAGGTCGCGCCGTTGTCGGTCGAGACTTGTGCGAACGCGTAGTCCCACGTGGATTCGATGTTGTACCAGGTATCGAAGTCGAGCGTCGCCGACGTTTTGCCGGTCAGGTCAACAGATGCGACCATCGAATGGTCGTGCTCGTCGCCTTTGCCGCCCCAGTACTCGAAGGAGCCGCCGGCCGGCTTGTTGACGACCGTCTCATTGTCCGGCAGGTCGATGCGGACGACATCTTCGTTTTTGCCTTTGGTGGTCGCTTGGTCGAGCGTCACTTCGAGGCCTTTTTTCGGGATGTCAGACAGCGAGATCGTCTTGCCATGCTGCCAGTTGCCGCCGATGGTGTCTTGGAAGTACTCTTTCGCATACGGGGAGAAGCCGGTCGGCTCGGTGCCGCCGATCTTGCCCGCCCAGGAGCCGGCCGACATGATCGACCAGTATTCGATCGGCTCGCCGTTGCCGGAGTAGATCGTGTCGTACTCGTCCGGCAGGCCGAGGTCATGGCCGTACTCGTGTGCAAAGACGCCGGTTGCGCCGTCTTCCGGCATGATGATGTAGTCAAAAGCTGCCATTTGGCCGCCCCAGTACGGAATGCTGGTCGAAGAGCCCGGCACCGCGTACGGCGAGGTCAGATCCCAGCGGTGCGACCAGATCGCGTCGCCGCCGAGGCTGCCGCCGCCCGCTTCTTCGCCCACGCCGGCGTGGATCACCGCCATGTGGTCGATGAGGCCGTCCGGCTCGCGGTAGTTGCCGTCGCCGTCAAGGTCGTAGATGTCCTCTTGGTCATATTCGGACAGGTCGAGGCCTTGGGCAACAGCTGCAGCCAGCGCGTCGCGGATCAGCTGTTTCGGATCGTTATCATCGCCGTCGACGCCGCCCACGTTGCCGCCGTAGTAAGCGGCCGATTTCGGAACTTTCACCCAGCCGACCACATCGCCTTCGACGGTGTACGAGCCGCCGGATTGCTGCAGATAGTATTGTGCCATCGAAACGAAGTGCTCGCCGTTCGGGCCAGTATAGCCGGTCGGGGAGAACATCATTTGCTGATAGTGTTCAGTCGTATAGTCCGGATAGAACATATCGGTTTCAGACTTCGTGATGTTGTTGTGCTCATAGTCGTCAAACTCGACGAGCAGCACGAGCAGCTTGTCTTTGCGCACTTCGCCGGTCCACGGCTGTTGCTGCGCAGGCTCTACTTTCTTGCCTTTGCCCTTGTTGCCTTTCGCAGCTTTGTTGACAGCTGCTGCGCGGTCTTTGAACGAGTTGCTCTGGGCGATCGAAACGTTCGGCTTCTTGCCTTTGCCGGTGAGGTAGTCTTTCATCGCCACTTCTTTTTGCTCTTGGCTGAGGCCTTGATCGATGATCCCGCGCTCGACGAGCGAATCGATGTAGCGGTCGGTGTTGATCACGTTCAGGTCGGCCGGCGTGCTTTCCCGGTCGGCAGCCTGCACGGTCACGCCTGTCGGAACACCGGCAAACAGAGACCCTGCGATCAGCACCGAGGAAAGACCAATCCCTAATGCCTTTTTCTTCATAAAGTAAAATCCCCCTTGCTCTCATTGAATATTTAGACTTCTCGTTATAACAGTTCAACAAGTGATTGAAAAACTCCTTCGTGCATCGAATGAAATATTGAAGATTGTAATTGTTATTAATAAAAACGCACCCAGTTACGGGTGCGTTTGCGGTGGTCTGGTGTTACTTGGTGATCTTGATGGTCGCAGCGGAACGGTCGGCCGCTTCGCCTACCACTTGGATCTTCAGGCCGTAGTTGTTCAGCTTGAGACCCGAATGCGGGGAAGACGGAGACCAGTAGGAGGACTTGTCATCGAACGTGGAAACCGGGTTTTTCGCAGCGTTGTACAGATGCTGGTCCGGACCGTAGTACACGTTGAGGTCAGCGCCTTTCTTCAGCGAGAAGGCAGCATCGTAGACTTGGTAACGGGTGCCTGCCGTTGCGCCGTTCGACGCATAGCCGCCCCAGTGGTGAACGTTTTGGTGCGCGTCGACCACGCCGAGGAAACCGTAGCCCGGGTGAGCGCCGACCCAGTTGTTGTCATACGCTTCGTTCACGTACCAAACGACCATGCCCGGGTCGTAGGAGAGCAGGGACTGACCGCGCTTGATGTGCGCCAGACCTTGGTCGACACCGTCATGAGTGCGCCACTCAACGAGGTAATGGTGTTTGGTGGTGTATTTGCCTTCCGACTTCGCGAAGCCGTTGAGCGTGAAGGACGGAGTGCCTTCCGCGCCGTCCGCGAACACTTCTGCGCCGTTTTTGGACACTTTCACGTTGTCGACGTAGAAGCCTTCGAGGTTGGTGCCCCAGTCTGTGATCGAGCGGAACTGCAGTTTGATCGTTTGACCGGCATAGGCGGACAGGTCGATCGTCTCATGCACCCAGCCGTTCGAGGAACCGGTGTAGCCCGGCAGGTTCGGTGCGATCGTCGGGTATGCGCCGTTCGCGATCTGCGTCGACGTGCGGTTGGTCGCCAGCGAGGTCCAGGTCGCGCCGTTGTCGGTCGAGACTTGTGCGAACGCGTAGTCCCACGTGGATTCGATGTTGTACCAGGTATCGAAGTCGAGCTTCGCGGTGGTGGCGCCGGTCAGGTCGACAGTGCGTACCATCGAGTGGTCGTGCTCGTCACCGTTGCCGCCCCAGTACTCGTAGGAGCCGGCAGCCGGGGTGTTGACGGTGCGGACTTTGTCCGGCAGGTCGATGCGGACGACATCTTCGTTAGCGCCTTTGGTGGTCGCCTGATCGAGCGTCACGGTCAGGCCGCTTGCCGGGATGTCAGACAGCGAGATCGTCTTGCCATGCTGCCAGTTGCCGCCGATGGTGTCTTGGAAATACTCTTTCGCATACGGGGAGAAGCCGGTCGGCTCGGTGCCGCCGATCTTGCCCGCCCAGGAACCGGCCGACATGATCGACCAGTATTCGATCGGCTCGCCGTTGCCGGAGTAGATCGTGTCGTACTCGTCCGGCAGGCCGAGGTCGTGGCCGTACTCGTGCGCAAAGACGCCGGTCGCGCCGTCTTCCGGCATGATGATGTAGTCAAAAGCTGCCATTTGGCCGCCCCAGTACGGAATGTTGGTCGAAGAGCCCGGCACCGCGAACGGCGAGGACAGGTCCCAGCGGTGCGACCAGATCGCGTCGCCGCCGAGGTTGCCGCCGCCAGCTTCTTCACCCACGCCGGCATGGATCACCGCCATGTGGTCGATGAGGCCGTCCGGCTCACGGTAGTTGCCGTCGCCGTCGAGGTCGTAGATGTCCTCTTGGTCATATTCGGACAGGTCGACGCCTTGGGCAACAGCTGCAGCCAGCGCGTCGCGGATCAGCTGTTTCGGATCGTTATCATCGCCGTCGACGCCGCCCACGTTGCCGCCGTAGTAAGCGGCCGATTTCGGAGCTTTCACCCAGCCGATGACATCGCCTTCGACGGTGTACGAGCCGCCGGATTGCTGCAGATAGTATTGGGCCATCGAAACGAAGTGTTCGCCATTCGGGCCGGTATAGCCGGTCGGGGAGAACATCATTTGCTGATAGTGCTCAGTCGTATAGTCCGGATAGAACATATCGGTCTCATCCGGCGTGATGTTGTTGTGCTTGTAATCGTCAAACTCGACGAGCAGAACGAGCAGCTTGTCTTTGCGCACACCGCCGTTCCAGGCCTCGCCTGCTGCCGGAGCGACAGTCGTGCCGGACGCCTGCTTCGAGGAAACGGCAGTGTTTTGCGCAGCTCCTTTGACTTTTGCGGAGCGCGACTGGAAGGTGTTCTTCGCAGCCGTGTTGACCGCGCCTTTGCCCGTCCGTTTCAGGTATGCGCGCATCGCTGCTTCCTTGTCTTCCTGATTCAGTTTACCTGAGATGATCCCGCGCTCCACCAGCGAATCGATGTAGCGGTCGGTGTTCACCACGTTCAGGTCGGCCGGTGTGCTTTCCCGGTCTGCAGCCTGAACGGTAACTTGTGCCGGTACGGCGGCAAACAAGGAACCTGCGATCAGGGCAGAGGAAAGGCCGATGCTCAACGCCTTCTTCTTCATAAGTGACTCCCCCTCTATTCTCTGTTGAGATTTACATCTCGGAAAAAAGTTTCAACAAATTTTCGAAAACTCCTTCTGGGTTGGAACAAAATACAGAAGGTTGTATTAACTTTCAACAAAGAACAAACCCTACATTTGGTTCTGTTTTATGAAATAAAAAGGCGCCCCTGTCGCAGGGCGCAAATGTGATGAAAAGCAAATGGCGGGAAAAGCGTGACAAAAAAGTCGAACCTCTCAGCAGCACCTTCGCGAGGTGCTGTTTTTATTTTATGGTACAATGGGAGTGTTTGTTAGGTAAGAGATGGGGAGAGATCAGAGTGCATCGAAATTTACGAAGCTTTATGCATACATTGCGCCAAGAGCGCGACATCGTGGAGATCACAGCGGAAGTCGATCCGTATTTAGAGCTGGCGGAGATTCACCGCCGCGTGATTCAGGACGGGGGACCTGCCCTGTTGTTCACCAACGTCAAAGGCAGCCGCTACCCGGTGTTTTCGAACATGTTCGGGACGTCGCGCCGCGTCGATCTGGCGTTTGGACCGCGCCCGGAGCAGCTGATGAAAGACATCGTCGGCCTGACCCACAAGCTGGTGCCGCCGACGCTCGGGAAGATCTGGGGCGAACGCAACCTGCTGCTCGACGTGGCAAAGACCGGCACGAAGACGGTCAGCGCGGGACAAGCGCCGATCCTGGAGATGGTCGATGCGCCGGCCAAGCTGTCGGAACTGCCGGTCTTGACGTCGTGGCATGAGGACGGCGGCCCGTTTGTGACCTTGCCGCTCGTGTACACGGAGCATCCTTCGAAAAATGACCACAACCTCGGCATGTACCGCGTGCAGATCTATGACGACAAGACGACGGGCATGCATTGGCAGATCCACAAAGGCGGCGGCTTCCATTACCATGAAGCGGAGCGGCTGAACCAGAACTTCCCGGTCACCGTCTTCCTCGGCGGCCCGCCCGCACTGATCGCTTCGGCGATCGCGCCGGTGCCGGAGATGCTGCCGGAACTGCTCCTGACCTCGCTGATCATGGGCGAGAAGCTGCCGGTCGCCAAAGATCCGCACGGCGGCAAGTATCCGCTGATCGCCGAGGCGGAGTTTGCGATCGTCGGTCACGTGCTGCCGCATGAGCGCCGCATCGAAGGGCCGTTTGGCGACCACTACGGCTATTACTCGCTGGCGCACGAGTTCCCGGTGTTCAACGTCGAACGCGTCTATCACCGCAAAGATGCGATCTACCCGGCGACCGTCGTCGGCAAGCCGGTGCAGGAAGATTACTACCTCGGCGAATTTTTGCAGCGCCTGTTATCACCGGCGTTCCCGCTGGCGATGCCGGGCGTGCGCGATCTGTGGACGTACGCCGAGACCGGCTTCCATGCGCTGGCTGCTGCCGTCGTGCGCGAAAGCTACAAGCGTGAAGGTCTCGTCAACGCGTTCCGCATCTTGGGCGAAGGGCAACTGACCCTGACCAAGTTCCTGATCCTGACCGACAAGCCGGTCAAGCTGGAGAACTTCACGGCGCTGTTTGAGCAGGTCTTGGAGCGCTTCGATCCGGCGCAGGACCTGTACGTGCTCGGCAACACCTCGATGGATACGCTCGACTACACGGGCCGCCGCCTGAACCACGGTTCGAAGGCGATCATGCTCGGCGTCGGCGAGCCGATGCGGACGCTGCCCGACACCTATCAGGGCGCTGACTTGCCGGGGATTCGCAAGATCGAATCGTATTGCAAAGGGTGTCTGGTGGTGGAAGGGGCATCGTTTGAGGAAGATCCGGAGCTGGCACCGCGCCTGGTCGATCTCGCCGCTGACAAGCTGCGCGAGTGGCCGGTGGTGTTCCTGGTCGATGATGCTTCGGTCGCCAAGTCGCAGTCGTCGTTCCTGTGGACGACGTTCACTCGCTTCGACCCGGCGCATGACATCTATGCGGAGTCTGAGCTGCAGCGTCACCATGTCGGCTACAAACTGCCGCTGGTGATCGACGCGCGGATGAAGCCGGGCTACCCGGACGAAGTGGTCACCCGACCGGACATCGACCAGAAGGTCTCGGAGCGCTGGACGGAGTATTTCGGCAAGACGAATTTTTAACAGGCAAAGACCCCATGGCGGCCGCCACGGGGTCTTTTTGCTTGGTTTTGCTTGGGTTAGAAGGGCTCTTTCCAGTCGGACAGCACTTGAATGCCGGATGCCTGTACGGTTTTGCGCAGCTGGTTGACATTGACCAGATGGTTTTCGTACTCGACGGTGATGATGTGGTTCCCCGGGTCGGCCAGCGCGCGCTCGACGCCAAGCAGCGCATTGAGCGAGGTGGAGACGCGGCGATACTCTTCCGGCGATGCCTGTTTGATCATGATGTGTGCGATAGACATAACGGAACACCCCCCTGACGTAAGTATGGATGGTGCGGCTTGTCTTTAGTCGATGGTCGAAGAGCCAAAATGCGTCACTCGTAGGTGCGCAGCTTGCTGCACACACTACTCCCAGGGGGTGCTGGATACGATGACCGAACGTTCGATGAAAAAGCGTCTCGAATGGCTGGACCGCAAAGCAAGAAGTGGGAAGCTGACGAAACAAGAGCAATTCGAACTGGGGCAAGCGTTTTTAACACCCGCTTTTGAAAAAGGAAAAAAATAGTCAGGCTAGCTGACATCCTGCCCGTTTGGAGAGGGCAGGATGCTTTTTTTATGAAACTTTCTGGAAGTTGTTCCGTATAGATAGGTGTTCGCCTGAAAGCCGCGAATGATTTCTGGAAAAAGGAGGGGTGTTGGTTGCTGGAACTCTATTACGGGTGTCTGATCGGCGGCATCCTGTTCGCGGTGGCGGTGCTGATCTTCGGCGATCTGCTGCATCTGCACGGGCCGGATTTTTTTGACCCGACTGTGATCGGCGGCTGGATCACCACATTTGGCGGCGTTGGCGTTTTGCTTACGACGTACACGGAACTGGGCTTGGTCGCAACCGCAGTTTTGGCGGCGCTGGCCGGGATCGTGCTGTCCTTTTTGGTCTATTTTTTCTATGTGAAGCCGATGAAGAAAGTGGAGAACTCGACCGGATTCTCGCTGCAGGATCTGGCGGGGAAGCTGTGTGAGGTCTCGGTGACCGTTCCGGAGCAAGGCTTTGGCGAAGTGTTGGTCAAAGTCGGGGCGGGCCTCACCAACCAGATCGCGGCCAGTTTTGACCGGGAAATCATCCCGGCAGGGATGAAGGCGGTCATTGTGGAAGTGAAGGATGATGTCTTATATGTATCTGCGTATGAAGAAGTAGAATAGCGTGCAGGAAGGGGTTATCGTATGCCGAGTTTTCTCGTAATTCCGGCAATTATCGTCGGGGTGTTGTTGATTTTGGGTTTGGCGTTCTGGGCTCGTTACAAGACGGTCGGTCCGGATGAAGCCATGATCGTGACAGGTTCCTTTCTCGGGAACAAAAATGTCTTGACCGATGAGTCGGGGCGCAAGATCAAGATCGTGCGCGGCGGCGGCGCTTTTATCCTGCCGATCTTCCAGCAGGCGGAGTTTCTGTCGCTGTTGTCGCACAAGCTGGACGTGTCGACGCCGGAAGTGTACACCGAGCAGGGCGTTCCGGTGATGGCCGACGGCGTGGCGATCATCAAGATCGGCGGTTCGGTCGAAGATATCGCGACGGCGGCGGAGCAGTTTATGGGCAAGCCGGTCGATGCGCTGAAATCGGAAGCGCAGGAAGTGCTGGAAGGGCATCTGCGCGCCATCCTCGGCACGATGACGGTCGAGGAAGTCTACCGCAACCGCGACAAGTTCGCGCAGGAAGTGCAAGGCGTGGCGGCCCGCGATTTGAAGAAGATGGGTCTGCAGATCGTGTCGTTTACGATCAAAGACGTGCGCGACAAACATGGCTATCTGGAAGCGCTCGGCAAGCCGCGCATCGCAGCGGTCAAGCGCGATGCGGAGATCGCCGAAGCGGAAGCGGTGCGAGATGCACGGATTCAAAAAGCGCTGGCGGAAGAGCATGGGCAGAAAGCCGAACTGGTGCGCGATACGAACATCGCAGAAGCTGCCAAGGAAAAAGAGTTGAAAGTCGCGTCCTTTAAGAAAGACCAGGACATGGCGAAAGCGGAAGCGGACCAGGCGTACCACATTCAAGAGGCGCGCGCGAAACAGCAGGTGGTCGAAGAGCAGATGAAGATCGAGCTGGTGCGCAAGGAGCGCGAGATCGATCTGGAGACGAAAGAGATCGTGCGCCGCGAGCGCCAATACGACGCAGAAGTGAAGAAGAAGGCGGACGCAGACCGCTATGCGGTCGAGCAGTCGGCAGAAGCGGACAAAGCGCGGCGTATGCGCGAAGCGGATGCGATGCAATATAAGATTGAAGCGGAAGCAAAAGCGAACGCCGAGCAGAAGCGCTTGGAAGGTCTCGCCATCGCCGAAGCGGAGCGCGCCAAAGGTACGGCCGACGCGGAAGTCATCCGTCTGCGCGGTCTGGCCGAAGCGGAAGCGAAGGAAAAGCTGGCCGAGGCGTTTGAAAAATTCGGCCAGGCGGCGATCCTCGACATCATCGTGAAAATGCTGCCGGAACTGGCCGGGAAGATCTCCGAGCCGATCGGCAAGATTGATAAGCTGACCGTCGTCGACACCGGCAAAGGCGAAGGCGCAGCGCGCGTGAGCAACTATGTCACCGAGCTGATGGCAACCGCGCCGCAAATGCTGAAAGACGTGTCCGGTCTCGACCTCGAAGCGATGATCAAAGGCCTGACCCAGCGCGGCGGCACGAACGCTGTGCAGAAGGTGATCGAGCAAGTGCAGGAAGAACTGTAATCGCAGAGCTTAGGAAGCCAAATTTATCGCCTGCAGGCGGTAGATTTGGCTTTCATGCTATACTGGAAGCAACATCCAAGTTGTAGAGCTGGCCGGATTGTCCAGAGTATTTGAGAACGGTTAACGACCGGTTTTGCGTGGTTTCGCAAGTATGAAAGGGAAGTGTTCGCGATGGTTTTTTTACAGGTGATGGCGGTGCTCGTGTGTGTCTATTGGGTCGTCATGCTCGTCCTGAACGTGCGGGGTCTGAAAATGATTCCGGAGCTGACGGGGGGCAAGGTGAGCGGGGAGGAGCCGTTTGTGTCGGTGATCGTAGCCGGGAAGGATGAAGAGGCGGCGATCGAGCGGACGGTGGAGAGCTTGCTGGCTTTGGAGTATCGGAACTATGAACTGATCGTGGTCAATGACCGCTCGGAGGATCGGACGGGCGAGATTCTGGACGCGGTGCAGCAACGCGCCAAGGAAACAGGCTCGCAGGTGCGGTTTAACGTGATACATATCGAAACGCTGCCCGAAGGATGGCTGGGCAAAAATCACGCGCTGTACCAAGGGTATCAGCAGGCGAGCGGCGAGTACATGCTGTTTACCGATGCCGATGTGCGCTTTGAGCGCAACGCGCTGGGTGCGGCGATGGCGTATGCCGTGCAGGAACGGGCCGATCACGTGACGATGACGCCGACGATGGAGGCGAGCCGTTTCTGGCTGCGGGCGTTCGTGCATTATTTTCTGTTTTCGCTGTGCCTGTTGATCCGTCCATGGCTGCCGAATGTGGATACGCAGGACAAGGTCGGTTTTGGCATCGGGGCGTTTAATTTGATCTCGCGTGAGGCGTATGAACAGATCGGCACTCACAAGGAACTGCGCATGCGGCCGGACGATGATCTGCAGCTCGGCACGATGGTCAAGCGCGCCGGGCTGAAACAGCGTCTGGTCACCGGAACGAAACTGTTGACCGTCGAATGGTATCCGACGCTTGGCGCAGCGATCCGCGGCTTGGAGAAAAACACGTTTGCCGGGCTGAACTATTCGCTCCTCATGGTGCTGATCGGCGTGCTCGGGCAGCTGTTCGCCTTTTTCCTGCCCTTTGTCGGCTGGCTGCTGCTGGGCTGGGCGGGACTGCTCTACGCGGCGTCGGTCGTGATGATGATCTATCTGTATCTGCAGTACACGCGCACGCTCAGCCCTTATCGGGGCGAAGAGGTGATCGCATTGCCGCTGACTGCGCTGTTGTTCGTCTACATCATCGTGCGGTCGACCTATCTGACGCTCCGCCAAGGCGGGATCTACTGGCGCGGGACGTTTTATCCGCTGAAAGAACTGAAGCGAATGAAGCAGGGGAGAGGGATCTTGTGAAGCTTGAGATCATCAGGGACTATCATGAGCAGACCAAACATCATTTTCACCGCCATGCGCGGGCGCTGGCACAACTGGATTGGGACACGCAGCCAGATCCGTTTCGGACCTATCTAGGGGCGGTGCAGATTCCGCTGTTGAAAGTGGGGCCGACCGCCGAGCCGCGCTACGACGAGGCTTATGCGGCAGGTAGGATCGCACCGGCACCGCTGAATCTGCAGGGCATCTCCCAGCTTTTCTATGACAGCATGTCGATCGCGCGCTGGAAGATGTCCTTGGACGGCACCCAGAAGCGGGCGGTGCGGATCAACCCGTCGAGCGGGAATCTGCATCCCACGGAAGCTTATCTGTTGTGCGGAGCGGTGGCGGGCGTGAGCGATGCGCCGTTGGTGGCGCATTATTCGCCTCAGGTGCATGCGCTGGAAAAACGGGCCGAGGTGCCCTTCCACCTGTGGCAGCGGCTGAGCCGGGGGCTGCCGGACGGGGGCGTGCTGGTCGGGCTGACCTCGATCTATTGGCGCGAGTCGTGGAAGTACGGAGAGCGGGCGTTTCGCTACTGCCACCTCGATGTCGGACATGCGCTGGGCGCTTTAGCGGTCGCGGCGGCGGGCCTTGGCTGGCAGGTGCGGCTCGTGGAGGCGCCGGGCACCGGGCAGTTGAACACCCTGCTCGGCGTCGCCGGACAGGACGGGCCGGAAGCGGAGCATGCCGACTGCCTGCTCGCTGTGTGGCCAGCGGGCTGCGAACTGCCGGTGGAAGTGGTCGACCCGTCCGTGATGGAAGAGTTCGCGGGACTGAACTGGCTTGGCGAGCGCAACGTGTTAAGCCGTGATCACCACCCGTGGGAGATCATCGATACCGCGTCGCAAGCGGCTGTGAAACCGGAGACGCAGGAGACGCCGCGAAGGGTTTTCAAAACGAACAGTGAACGGAGCGGCAGTCGGCCTGCTGAGATGCGCGAGATCTCACTGCGCTCGCTGGTTCGAAAGCGTCGCAGCGCCGTCGGGATGGATGGGACGACAGGTATTTCCCGGGAAGTTTTTTATCATATCCTGCAGCGGCTGGCAGCCCCTGCGTTCGATGTGCTGCCGTGGGAGCCGAAGATGAGCATGGTGGTGTTTGTCCATCGCGTGGCAGGTCTGACTCCTGGCATGTACGCCTTGGTGCGCAACCCGGAGCATGTCCAGTCGCTGAAAAGCGCTGCGCACGCCTCATTCCTTTGGACGAAGCCGGAAACATGCCCGGAAGGCTTGGACTTCTATCTGCTGACCACCGGCGATTTTCGCAAGATTGCCCGGGACGGTTCGTGCGATCAGGACATCGCGTCAGACGGGAGTTTTGCCGTGGCGATGTACGCGGAGTTTGACCGGCCGCTGGAGGAGCAGGGCGCTTGGTTCTATCCCCGGCTGCACTGGGAGTGCGGACTGGCCGGACAAGTGTTGTATCTGGAAGCGGAGGCGGCCGGTGTCAGCGGTACGGGGATCGGGTGCTTTTTTGACAATCCGATGCACCGCACGCTGGGGCTGAAAGGCCGGCAGTGGCAGGATCTCTACCATTTTACCGTCGGCGGCGCTTTGGAGGACCGGAGGTTGACCGATCTGCCCACTTATGGCGAATAGCGGACATTCGTTCGAAAGGAGTTCTGCATGATCAACAAACGGCTCCAAGAATTGAGTCTGCTGGCCGGCGGCACCATCCTCGTGCTGGCTGCATCCGTCCTGCTGGTGACCGCGCTGTTCTGGGCGCTCGGGCAACCGATTAGCAAGTGGAATCTTGCTCTCGGAGCAGGCTGTGCCGCTTTGGCGCTGGCGTTTGGCGTCAACCGCTATGTGGAAGGGGCGCTGCGGAAAGCGGGCGTTTTCGCCGGGGTGCTGGCGTTTGTGGCGGCATTGTTCTGGCTGTCGGTGCAGCTCGGCGGGTCTTATTTGGATGTGTCTTATGACGGGCAAGGCTATCACACCACGGCGGTGATCAAGCTTCATGACGGGTGGAATCCGTTTCATCAGCCGGACACGGGCAATGTCTGGAACGATCATTACGCCAAAGGCGCGGAGACGCTCGCTGCGGCGCTGTACAAAGTGACCGGGCATCTGGAGCAGGGCAAGGCGTGGAACTTCCTGCTGCTGTGCGCTTCGTTTCTGCTGGCGTGGGCCGGGCTGCTCAGCTGGGACAGGCAGGTCTGGCGGGCGCTGCTCGGCGCTCTCGTGCTGGCTTGGAACCCGGTGGTGCTGAACCAGACGCTGTCCTTTTACCTCGACGGGCAGCTCGGCGCGCTGCTGCTCTGCCTGCTCGGGCTGGGCGCGCTGATCGCCGTGCGCGGCGACCGGTGGATCGCGCTGGTGACGGCGCTAGCGCTGGTGCTGATCCTGAACAACAAATTCACCGGTGTCGTCTATGCTGCCGTGCTGAGCGGCGGGCTGCTCCTGCTGCTGTACGCGGTCGGCAAGCGCCGGGTCGCCGGCGCGATGGCCGGGGTGATTCTCGCAGCGTTTGTGGCGGGCATCCTGTTTGTCGGCTGGAACCCGTACGTGTTGAATACACTGGAAAAAGGGCACCCGTTCTACCCGGTCGCCGGGGACGGGAAGCTCGACATCATGGCGCAGCAGGTGCCGGGCAACCTGATCGGGCTCCCGGCGTGGCAGAAGCTGGGCTGGTCTCTATTTGCCCGGTCGGAAAATGTGCTGGCGACGCAACAGGCGGAGCTGAAGCTTCCGTTCACATGGACGCAGCAAGAAGTGAAAGCGTTCCAAGGCCCCGACCCGCGCATCGGTGGCTGGGGTCCGCTGTTCGGCGGCGCGTTGCTGCTCGGGATCGTGATCGCGGGGCTTTGCTTTTTGCTCACCTCGTGGCGGCAGGCGCTGCTGGCGTGCGGCGTGCTGCTGCTCGTCATCTTTTCGGTGCTGCTCAATCCGGAAGCGTGGTGGGCGCGATTCACGCCCCAGCTGTGGCTGGTCCCGGCGCTGGCTGCCGCGTACGGGCTCTTGATCAGCAACCGTCGGGCGCTGCAAGCGCTGAGTCTGGTGTTGCTTCTGCTGATGGGGACGAACTCGTGGCTCACCTCGCACGAGTATTTTGCACGGCAAAGCGAATACTCGGCGCTGGCGAAGCAGCAGCTCGCCGCCTTGCAGCGCGCGTCGCAGGAGCAGCCGATCCCGGTCCTGCTCGGCACCGGTGCGCACGCGCGGCGGTTCGCCGAGCACGGGGTGAGCTTTGTCGCAGTGAAAAAGCTGGCTTGTGCCAGCAAGACGCAGTTGCAGGCATCGGTGACTTTCGTGTGCACGCCGCCGGAACTGAAGGAAAAAAAGGGCATGTAGGGAACTAGTTGTTGATGCAACAAACTCTAGAGACAAGGTGGGGTACATATGACAGCAATTGAATACGTACGTGGTTTGTTTGGGCAGGAAGATGAGATCTTGACCGGCGTCCGCCAGTCGATCGTCGACCGCGGCATGCCGACGATCTCCGTGTCGCCGGAAGTGGGCCACTATTTGACGATGCTCGTCAAGATGATCGGCGCGAAACACGTGCTGGAGATCGGCGCGCTCGGCGGCTACAGCGGCATTTGCCTGGCCCGAGGACTCGGCGCAGACGGCTCGCTGACCTCGCTGGAGCTGGAAGCGGACTATGCGGAACTGGCACATGAGAATTTGAAAAAAGCGGGCTTTGGCGACCAGGTGCAATACCGTCTGGGCGAAGCGCTGTCCAGCCTGGAACAGTTGGAGCAGGAAGGGGCGAAGTTTGACCTGTTCTTCATCGATGCGGACAAAGTCAACTACCTCAACTATTACAACTATGCGCTCAAGCTGGCCAACCCGGGCGCGCTGATCATCGGCGACAACGTGCTGCAGAGCGGCCGCGTGTACGACCCGGAGAACGACGGGGAAAACACGCTGGCGATCCGCGCGTTCAACGAAACGATCGCGACCGATGAGCGCGTCGATTCGATGCTGCTGCCGATCGGGGACGGCCTGTCGGTCACCCGCGTCAAATAGGAGGCTGAAGATGAAGACGCTGTTGTTGTGGGACATCGACGGGACGCTGCTACGCAACAAAGGGGCGGGGAAGCGGGCGATGAACCGGGCGTTTGCCCAGCTGACCGGGGAGGCAGGCGCTTTTGACAGCCTCGACATGGCGGGCGGCCTCGATCTGAATATGATCGGCGGCGTGTTTGCCAGCTACGGAGTGGATGCGTCGCGGATGGATGAGTTTTTGACGCTGTATTACCCGTGTCTGGAAGACGTCATGCGCGATGGGAACTCCATGCTGATGCCCAACGTGCTGCAGGTGCTGGAACGGACGGAGCAAGACGAGCGCTTGTATAACGCGTACGGCACGGGCAACGTCGAGCGGGGGGCGCGGATCAAACTGGCGCATTTCGACCTGAACCGCTTTTTCCCGGTCGGCGGGTTCTGCTATGGGCCGGTCGAGCGCTGGCAGTTGCTGCAAGACGGCGTGGCGCGGGCGAAACAGCATTATGGCGTCGACTTCGCCCCCGAGCGGGTGATCGTCATCGGCGACACGTTGAAAGACATCGCAGCGGCCCGCAAGATCGGTGCCAAAGTCGTGGCCGTCGGCACGGGCGGCCATGCCTATGACGTGCTGGCAGAGGCGGAGCCGGACCTGCTCTTGGCCGATCTGAGCGAAGAGGAGCGCTTCTTCGCTTTCCTCAGCGAGTAAGCAGGCGTCCGCCCGGAGACCCTACCTTCAAGGAAGGAGGGATCGTCGATGGGCGAAAAAATCGTAGCCGTCCAAAAAAACGGCGACGGCGACATCACCGCCGTCAAAACGGATACCGGCCGTGTCCTGCAATAC
Source organism: Tumebacillus sp. BK434 (assembly GCF_004340785.1). Taxonomy (NCBI): domain Bacteria; kingdom Bacillati; phylum Bacillota; class Bacilli; order Caryophanales; family Alicyclobacillaceae; genus Tumebacillus; species Tumebacillus sp. BK434. The sequence goes on from NZ_SLXS01000006.1 coordinate 98,324, forward strand.
GATCAAGCGATCACCGAAGCGAAAAGCGGCAACCTGGAGCATGTTGACGTGTTCCAAAAATACGGGCGTGACATTTTGCGCTCCGAACCGGATGGGATCAAAGAAAACAATCTGGACAACTTGCCGCAGTTTTAACGAAGAAACGCCCCGTTCCTATGTGGAACGGGGCGTTTTATCTTTACGCTTTCGGAGCAGCAGATTTGATTGCTTCGGAAACGCTCTCAAACTTGTTGAAGTTCTGGACGAAGCGGGAGGCAAGGTCTTTCGCCTGTGCATCGTACGCTTCTTTGTTTTCCCAGGTGTTGCGCGGGTTGAGGACTTCGGACGGCACGTCTGCGACTGCGGTCGGGATCGCCAGGCCGAAGATCGGGTCGGTTTCGTATTGCGCCTTGTCGAGGGCACCTTCGATCGCTGCGGTGACCATCGCGCGGGTGTAGGACAGCTTCATACGGGAACCGGTGCCGTAGCCGCCGCCGGTCCAGCCGGTGTTGACCAGGTAGACTTTCGCATCGTGCTTGGTGATCTTCTCGCCGAGCAGCTCCGCGTACACGGTCGGGGCCAGCGGCAGGAACGGTGCGCCGAAGCAGGTGGAGAAGGTCGCTTCCGGCTCGGTGATGCCGCGTTCGGTGCCGGCGAGCTTGGACGTGTAGCCGGACAGGAAGTAGTACATCGCCTGTTCCTTGGTCAGTTTCGCGATCGGAGGAAGCACGCCGAATGCGTCTGCCGTCAGGAAGACGATCACGTTCGGATGGCCGCCGACGCTCGGGATCACGGCGCCCGGGATCGCATCGAGCGGGTAGGCTGCGCGGGTGTTTTCGGTCAGTTGGTCGCTGTCGTAGTCCGGCAGGCGGGTCTCGCGGTCAACCACCACGTTTTCCAGTACAGATCCGAACTTGATCGCGTTCCAGATCTCCGGCTCGTTCGCTTGGGTCAGCCGGATGCATTTTGCATAGCAGCCGCCTTCGAAGTTGAACACGCCGTTGTCCGACCAGCCGTGCTCGTCGTCGCCGATCAGGTTGCGGTTCGGGTCTGCGGACAGGGTGGTCTTCCCGGTGCCGGAGAGGCCGAAGAACAGCGCGACGTCGCCCGACTTGCCGACGTTGGCCGAGCAGTGCATCGGCATGACGCCTTGCTGCGGCAGCAGGAAGTTCATCACGGAGAAGATCGACTTCTTCATTTCGCCCGCATAGTGTGTGCCGCCGATCAGGACGACTTTTTTCTCGAAGGAGACGAGGATGAACGTCTCGGAGTTGGTGCCGTCAACCGCCGGGTCGGCCGAGAAGCTCGGAACGGCGATCACGGTGAATTGCGCTTCGTGCTTTGCCAGCTCTTCGGCGGACGGACGGATGAACAGCTGGTGCACGAACAGGTTCTGCCAGGAGTATTCGTTGATCACGCGGATCGGCAGGCGGTAGGTCTCGTCAGCCCCTGCAAAACCGTCGAATACGAACAGCTCTTCCTTGGTCTTGAGATGGTTCAGGACTTTCGCGTAAAGGGCATCGAACTTTTCCTGATCGAAGGGTTGGTTGACCGGACCCCAGTGCACTTGGTCTTGGGAGAGCGCGTCCTGGACGATAAACTTGTCTTTCGGGGAACGCCCGGTGTATTTGCCAGTGGTTACGCTGAGTGCGCCGGTGGAGGTGGTGATGCCTTCGCCATATTTCACTGCTGTTTCCATGAGAGTGGGTACGGAAAGATTGCGGTGTACGGTCGTATTGTTCAAGATCTCTTGGAGCTCAGCGGTCATCATGTTCGTTGTCATGGGAAAAGTTCAGTTCCTTTCCTTTGGGGATAGCTGTTATTATAATAGTAGTCAAACGTGGAAATTGGTGCAACACAATTTGACAATTGGTTACTCGTTTTTTCTTAATTAGGTCATACTATTTGCCTTAAGTATAACACAATGAATTTGGGACGTGTATCGTTTTTTCATGAAAATTTGGCAGGTTTATGTCCGACTGTAGTGTATCCAAATTAAGAGGAAAAAACAAGGAGGAGGTTGCCGCATGATGATCAGACTGATCGCCATCGATCTCGATGATACGCTGATCGCCCGGAGCGGGCAGGTTCCGGAGGCCAATTGGACAGCCCTCCGCCGTGCGCAGGACGCCGGAGTGCGGGTGGTGATCGCCACCGCCCGCGGATTCGCCGGGGCGAAGCGCTTTTATGACCCGCTGGGGCTCGACACACCGATGATCGTCTCCTCCGGCTCAAACGTTGTCGACGGGCGCACCGGGACTGTACTGCGCCGCCGCCTGCTGCCGCTGGAGTTTGCGCGGGCGGTCGCGGAGTTTGCCGACGAGCATGACATCGCGCTGCGCGTGTACGTCGGGAGCGAGGTCTGGAACAATTTCGACTACGACCCGGTCAACGGCACCGACCGCACGGTCGAGCGGACGGTCGCGCGATTGCATGAGCAGCTCGTCGAGGCGCCGTATCAGATTTTTGTAAAAGGGAACCGGGAAGCGCAGCTGATCCTCCGGGAGTTTGGCGAAGCTGGGGACGGGTATTGCTGCCGACATCACGTCTATGGCGACGGCATCTCCGAGCTGAACATCCTGCACCCGCAAGCGACGAAGCAGGATGCCCTGGCCGAGCTGTGCGCGGCGCTTGAAGTGCCCCGCGAGCAGGTGATGGCGCTGGGGGACAGCCGCAACGACCTCGGCATGATCCGCTGGGCCGGCCTTGGCGTCGCGATGAGCTGGGCGCCGTCTGACGTGCAGGAGGCCGCCGACTGGGTGCTGCCCGCCGATGCGGAGCGGCTGACCGGGGATCAGGATGCGGAAGTCGCCGAAGCGATTCTGCGTTTTGTGCTGCAGGCGGAAGAACAACAGAAGAGTTCCTAAACGGATCGATCCGGCTCCTGGTGAGCCGGATTTTTCGTTTAAAAGTATATTTGGAATGTTATTGCGATCGTAAGAACGGATGTGCTATTTTTAAAGGTGTAGACTTACTTACTTTTTGCACTTTTTTCTAAGTAATCAAGCGGACGATTTAAACCGACGAGTCGAAATGAAAACGGGAGGCGCTATCCGTGAGTGAAATTGACGGAATGTTAGGACATCTCATGACGAAAAAAGAACAGCATCAACTGCTTGTTTTGTGGAACGACACGGCGGCGGAATTCCCCCGGGAGCTTTGTTTGCATGAGCTGTTTGAACAGCAGGCGGAGCGGACGCCGGATGCGCCGGCCGTTTTGTATCAAGAGCAGCTCCTGACCTACGGGGAGCTGAACGCACGGGCGAATGGCGTAGCGGAGCGGTTACTGCAGCAGGGCGTCGGCCCGGATGTGCTCGTCGGGATCTCGGCGGAGCGCCGGCCGGAGCTGGTCATCGCCGTGCTTGGCGTATTGAAAGCGGGGGGCGCTTACCTGCCGCTCGACCCGGACTATCCGACGGAACGCCTGCTGTACATGCTGGAAGATTCCGGCGCGCCGGTCTTGTTGACGCAAACGCATCTGTCCAAACGTTTTGCCGGCACAAACGCGCGCCTGTTGTTTTTGGAAGACATGACCGCTGCACAGGAAGCAAATGTGACATCGGCTGTGACGGCAACAGACCTGGCCTATGTGATCTACACGTCCGGCTCCACCGGCCGGCCGAAAGGGACGATGATCGAGCATCGCAGCATTGTCAATTTTGTCTGGGACATGAAATCAAGACTGGAGCTGGGACCGGACAAACGGGTGCTGCAGGCCGCTTCGTTTAGTTTTGATGCTTCGGTGATGGAACTGTTCACGGCGCTGACTACAGGAGCCCTGCTCTGCATGGCCGATCGGGAGGACCTGCTGCCCGGTCAGCCGCTCGTCGACCTGTTGCGGGAACTGCGCATTACCAACTTGCTGCTGCCCGCTTCTGCGCTTGCCCAGCTGCCCGACACCGACCTGCCCGATCTGACCACGCTTTGCAATGGCGGGGAAGCGTGCTCGGCGGAACTGGCTGCAAGGCTGTCGAAAGGGCGGCGTTTTTTTAACTTTTACGGACCGACCGAAGCGACGATCGCCACTTCGGCGGAGCGATGCGACGGGTCGCGCAAACCGCCGATCGGACGTCCCTTTTCCAACGTGCGCTATTACGTGCTCGATGAGCAGTTGCGCCCAGTGCCGGTCGGCGAGCCGGGTGAGCTGCACATTGGCGGCTCCACGCTGGCTCGCGGGTATCTGAACCGTCCGGAGCTGACGGCGGAGCGGTTCTTGCCCGATCCGTTTGTGGACGAGCCGGGTGCGCGGATGTACAAGACGGGCGACCTTGTGCGCTGGCTGCCGGAGGGGACGGTGGAGTACCTGCGGCGCATCGACCAGCAGGTGAAACTGCGCGGACTGCGCATCGAACTGGGCGAGATCGAGCAGCAGCTTGCGGAGCATCCGCAGATCGGCGAAGCGGTGGCGATCGTGCGTGAAGATCTGCCGGGTGACCCCCGCTTGGCGGCGTATGTCCTGCCGCTTCCGGGCGAAGCGGTGTCGGGGCGTGAACTGCGCGACTTCCTGCACGATCGTCTGCCCTCGTTTATGGTGCCCGGCGCGGTGGTGGTGCTCGACCGCTTGCCGTTGACGCCAAACGGCAAATTGGACCGCCAGGCGCTTCCGGCGCCGATCTGGTCGCGGGAAGAGCTGTCCAGCAAGTATGTCGCGCCGCGCGACCCGGTGGAAGCGGCGGTTGCTGCTGTCATGGCGGTCGTGCTCGGCGTGGCGGAACTCGGCGTGCAGGATTATTTCTTGGAGCTGGGCGGTCACTCGCTGCTGGCGACACAGGTGATCTCGCGGGTGCGGGAGCAACTGCTGGCCGACGTGACGGTGCGCGACCTGCTGGAAGGGCAGACGGCGGAGATGCTTGCCCTGGCGGTCAAACGTCAGCAGGCAGCAGGCGTGGACGCACCGGGCAAGATCGTCCGCCAACATCTGCAGCAAGCACCGCTGTCGTTTGCCCAGCAGCGTTTGTGGTTTATGCAGCAGATGGAGAGCAGGAGTGCGGCCTACAACACACCTTATGCGGTACGTCTGACCGGATCACTCGATGCCGAGCGGCTGATCGCGGCGCTGCAGGAAGTCGTGGCGCGGCATGAGTCGCTGCGCACCGTCTTTGTGACGGAAGACGGGCAGCCGGTTCAGATCGTGCGTGCAGAGCGGAATGCGGCGGTGACGGTGCAGGATCTGCGCGGCATGGATGACCGTGAAGCTCTTGCGCGGCAGATGATGGCGGACGCGGCCGGAGAACCTTTTGATCTGGAAAAAGGGCCACTGCTGCGCTGCGACTTGGTGCGGCTGGAGGATACGGCGTGGCTGCTTCTGCTCAATTTGCACCACATCGTCTCGGATGGTTGGTCGATGGGCGTGCTGCTGCGCGAACTGTCGGCGCTGTATGCCGGACAATCCCTTTCGGAGCTGCCGATCCAGGTGATCGACGCGGCGGCGTGGCAGCGGGAGCGTATGCAGGGGGAGACGCTCAACAACCTGCTGACGTTTTGGAAGGAGCAGGCTGCGGGGGCTCCGTCTGTGCTGGATTTGCCGACCGATCAACCGCGCCCTGCGGTGCAAAGCGGGCGAGGTGCCGCACAGTTCTTCACGGTGCCGGCCGATCTGGCTGCACGCTTGAAACGGCTGGGGCAGCAGGAACAAGCAACGTTGTTTATGACCCTGCTCGCCTCGTACCAGGCGCTGTTGCATCGGTACACGCGGCAAGACGATCTCTTGGTCGGATCGCCGAGCGCGGGCCGCACGCGGGCAGAGTTAGAAGGGCTGATCGGCTTTTTTGTAAACACACTGGTCTATCGGGCCGATTTCTCCGGGGAGCCGAGCTTTCGCGAACTGTTGCGGCAGGTGCGCGAACGCGCGCAAGCTGCGTATGCGCACGAGGAACTGCCGTTTGAAAAACTGGTCGATGAGCTGCAGATCGAGCGCAGCTTGAGCCATCATCCGTTGATTCAGACGATGTTTACGCTGGAGAGCACAGCGCCCGTACAGTCGTGGCAGCACGAGAGCCTGCAGGCTGACTATGTGCAGATCGATGGCAAGACCAGCAAGTTCGATCTCGCGCTGCGCCTGATCGTCACGGCGGACGGGCTGTCCGGGGAGTGGGAATACAGCACCGACCTGTTTGCCGCCGAGACGATCGGACGGCTGACCGGACATTTTTTGACGCTGTTGCAGGGAATTGCCGCACAGCCGGACGAAAAGGTGGCGCTCTTGCCGCTGTTGACGGAGGCGGAGCGCCTGGCGCTGCTGCCCAATGAGAGCGCTCCGGCTCTGCTAGCTGCGCCGGATGGCTGCATTCACCAGCTCATCGGGCGGCAGGCGGCCGCGACGCCCGATGCTTGCGCGTTGCGGTATGCGGGGCGTGAGATGACGTATCGCGAGCTTGAGGTGCGGGCGAATCAGCTGGCCCGCCATTTGCACGCAGTGGGCGTGGGGCCGGATGTGTTAGTCGGTCTGTCTGTGGAGCGGTCGCCGGAGATGATCGTGAGCATGCTCGGCATCTTGAAGGCGGGCGGCGCGTATCTGCCGCTCGACCCTGACTATCCGTCCGACCGGCTGGCCTTCATGCTGGAAGATGCACAGGTGCAGGTGCTGGTGACGCAGTCACAGCTGCTGGACCGCTTGCCGCATCAAGGCGTGCGGACGGTGTGTCTGGACCGGGATCGGGCCGTGATCGCTGTCGAATCGGCCGATCCTGTTCCGTCGAACGTGACGGCCGGACATCTGGCGTATGTGATCTACACGTCCGGTTCGACCGGCAAGCCGAAGGGCGTGCTGCTTGAGCATTGCGGCCTGTGCCAGCTGGTCGCGGCGGTGAATGAGCGGTTCGACATCCGGCCGGGCAGGAGGGTGCTGCAGTTTGCCACCTTCAATTTTGACGCGTCGGTGTATGAGATTTTTACCACGCTGACCGGCGGGGCGACGCTTGTGCTGGCCGACAGCGACACGCTGTTGCCAGGTGAGAATCTGCAGCGCTTGCTGCGCGCGGAAAAAGTGAACACGGCGATGCTGCCTCCCGCTGCGCTGGCCGTGACGAGCGCGGACGGCTTACCCGACTTGCAGACGGTGATCTCCGGCGGGGAGGCCTGCACGGCGGAGCTGGCTGCGCGGTGGGCGAAAGGACGACGTTTTCTGAATGCGTACGGGCCGACGGAAGGCACGGTCGCCGCCACGTTGGCAGACGGTGTGGACGGCAGCCAAAAGCCGCCGATCGGGCGGGCGTTGCCGCATGTGCAGACCTATGTGCTGGACCGTCATCTGCAGCCCGTGCCGGCCGGAGTGCCAGGGGAGCTGCATATCGGCGGCGCGGGGTTGGCTCGCGGGTATCTGAATCGGGAGGAATTGACCCGCGAGAAATTTATCCCGCATCCGTTTGCGGATGGGGCGGCGTCGCGGCTGTATAAGACGGGTGACCTCGTGCGCCTGCTGCCAGACGGGCAGCTCGATTATCTGGGCCGCCTCGATGATCAGGTCAAGATCCGCGGATTCCGCATCGAGACGGGCGAAATTGCGGCAGCGCTTTTGCAGCATCGGGCGGTGCGCGAAGCGGTCGTGGTGGTCATGGAGGCCAAGACGGGTGAAAAGCGACTGGTCGCATATGTGGTCGCCGAGCCGGAACTGACGTTGTCTGACGGGGAACTGCGCGCGTTTTTAAAAGAGTCCTTGCCGGGCTATCTGGTACCCTCGGCATTTGTCCTGCTGGAAAGACTGCCGCTCACCGCCAACGGCAAGGTCGACCGCCGGGCACTGCCTGTGCCGGATGCCGCGCTTTGGACGGCCGAGTACGTCGCGCCGCGCGATGAGGTGGAGCGGCTGACAGCGGAGATCTGGCAGGACGTGCTCGGTGTCGAGAATGTTGGGGTCCGCGATGATTTCTTTGCGCGGGGCGGGCATTCCCTGACGGCGACACAGGTTGTGTCGAGATTACAGCGAGCCTTACAGGCGGATGTGACGGTGCGTGACCTGTTTGCCGGGCCGACCGTGGAGGAACTGGCTGCCCGGATCAGGGGGCGTGCGCAGCAGGAGGCACCCCCTGCTGCAGAGATCGTGGCGCGGGAACGGGTTGACGGTATGGCACCGTTGTCGTTTTCCCAGCAGCGGCTGTGGTTTTTGCAGCAGCTGAAGCCGGATTCTGCCGCCTACAACATCCCATTTGCACTGCACCTGCGCGGGGCGCTGGATCTGCTTATGCTGGAGCGCAGTTTGCAGGAGTTGGCAGGGCGGCATGAAGCGCTGCGCACCACCTTCGCCGAACTGGAGGGCAAGCCGGTGCAGGTCATCGCCCGGCAGGCCGATCTGAAGCTTGTCGTGCAGGAGATTCCGGAAGCGGAGGTCGAACGCTTGGCGCGGGACGAAGCGCAAACGCCGTTTGACTTGACGGCGGGACCCCTGCTGCGCGCGACGGCGCTGCGAGTGAACGAACAAGAGCACGTGCTGCTGCTCACGATGCACCACATCATCTCGGACGGCTGGTCGATGGGCATCTTCCTCCGCGAACTGACGGCGGTCTACCGTGAGTTGGAGCAGGGCGGTGTGCCGCAATTGGCCGAGCTTCCCGTGCAATATGCCGATTACGCAGAATGGCAGCTGGAGCGGTTGCAAGGGGAGAAGATGGAGCACCTCACAGGTTATTGGAAGCAAAAATTGAACGGGGCGCCGACCGTGCTCGAACTGCCGGCCGACCGTCCGCATCCGCCGGTGCAAAGCTATGCCGGGGCGTATTGTCCGCTTGTGCTGTCCAAAGCGTTGACCGAGCGGTTGAAAGCGATGTGCCAGGCGGAAGGAGCGACGCTGTTTGCCGGGCTGCTGGCGGCGTATCAGGCGTTTCTGTACCGCATGACGCGCCAGGAAGATCTGCTGGTCGGATTCCCGGCGGCGGGACGCAACCGGGCGGAGACGGAAGGTCTGATCGGATTTTTCGTCAACACGCTGGTCAGCCGGGCGGTCTGCGCGCCGGAGATGACGTTCCGCGACTTGCTGGCTCAGGTGTCTGAAGGCGTGCTCGAAGCGTATGAGCAGGAGGAGATGCCGTTTGAAAAGCTGATTGAGGAACTGCAAGTGCCGCGCAGCCTCAGTCACAATCCGCTAATTCAAACGATGTTCCTGCTGGAGCAGGAGCCGGTGCAAAGCCAGTGGCAGCTGCCGAACCTCGAAGCGGAGATGCGGGAGACGGACAGCGCAGCGGCGATGTTTGATCTCACGCTGCACCTGACCGACACCGGGCAGGGTCTGGCCGGGGGCTGGCAGTACAGCACCGACCTGTTTGACGCAGCGACGATGGAACGCATGAGCGGCCACCTGGTGACGATGCTGGAAGCGCTGACCGCCGATCCGGGGCAAAAGCTGGCCGGTCTGCCGCTTTTGACGGCGGAGGAGGAGCACAGGCTGCTCGTGACGTGGAATCAACAGGAACACGCTCCGATTTCCCGGACTTGCATCCATGAACTGTTTGAATTCCAAGTCGCACAACGGCCCGATGAGACGGCGGTGGTGTACGGCGCGGACGCATACACCTATGGCGAACTGAATGAGCGCGCCAACCGGTTGGCGCACAAACTGCGCACGCTCGGGGTCGGCGCGGAGACGCTGGTCGGCGTATGCATGTCGCGCTCGGCGGAACTGCCGGCTGCGCTGCTGGGCATTCTCAAGGCGGGCGGGGCGTATGTGCCGCTCGACCCGGACTATCCGGCCGAACGCATCGCTTTGATGATGGAAGATGCGGGCGTCTCGGTGCTTTTGACCGAACAGAAGCTACTGTCGCATCTGCCAGAACACGGGGCGCAAGTCTTGCTGTATGAGGACACGGCAGATGAGCCTGCCGAAACGAGTTCCGCAGTCGTTGCCCCTGATCAGCTTGCATACGTCATCTATACGTCCGGTTCCACGGGACGTCCGAAAGGCGTGGCGGTCGAACACCACAGCGTCCATGCGCTGATCGAATGGTCGCGTAGGCAGTATGCGCCAGACGAGCTGGCCGTCGTGCTCGCTGGGACGTCGATCTGCTTCGACTTGTCGGTGTGGGAATTTTTCGTCACGCTGTCGCTCGGTGGCAAACTGGTCATCGCCGACAATGCGCTTGCGCTGCCCAACCTGCCGAACAAGTCGGAAATTACGCTGATCAACACCGTACCTTCGGCGATCACCGAACTGCTGCGGCAGAAGGCGATCCCGAAATCGGTGCGCGTGGTGAACCTGTGCGGGGAACCGTTAAAACGGCAGATCGTCGACAGCCTGTATGCGCTGGGGACGGTGGAAAAGGTGGTCAACGTGTACGGTCCGACAGAAGACACGGTGTACACGACGTATAGTCTGACCCGCGCCGGACAGCCGGTCACGATCGGCCGGGCGATCGACCGCGAGCGGTTATTTGTCCTCGATGAACAGATGCGCCCGGTGCCGATCGGTGTGGCCGGCGAGCTGTACATTGGGGGAGCAGGTCTGTCACGGGGCTATCTGCACCGTGCGGAATTGACAGGGGAGCGTTACTTGAACAATCCGTTTGCGCACGGGGAACGTCTGTACCGGACGGGCGACTTGGTGCGCTGGCTCGCCAGCGGCGAGCTGGATTATCTGGGCCGCCTCGACCATCAGGTGAAGATCCGCGGCTTCCGCATCGAGATCGGCGAGGTGGAAGAGACGCTATTGCGGCACGAGGCGGTGTTGGAGACGGCGGTGATCGCACGGGATGACCATGCGGGAAACAAACGTCTGATCGCCTATGCCGTGCTGGAAAAAGAGTCTTCGGCGAGCGCTCTGCGCGCCTATATGAAAGCAAGTCTGCCCGATTACATGGTGCCGTCTCTGTTTATGCTGCTGGAGGAACTCCCGCACACGCCAAGCGGCAAGATCGACCGCAAGCTGCTGCCCGTTCCGGATTTTTCCGCCCTGCAGTCCGAACAGGGGCTCGAGCCGCGCAATGAGACGGAGCGGGCGCTGGCAGCTCTTTTTGCGGAAGTGCTCGGCTTGGAGCGCGTGGGTGCGGATGATAACTTTTTCGAATCGGGCGGGCATTCGCTGCTGGCGACCCAACTGATCTCCCGCATCCGGGATCACCTGCAGATCGAACTGCCGCTTCGGGCCTGCTTTGAAGCGCCGACGGTGGCGGAGCTTGCAGAACGCCTGCGGGAGGCGGGAGCAGTCCGGACAGACATGATCCCGAGCGGGGAACGGGATGGCATCCTGCCGCTATCGTTTACACAGCAGAGATTGTGGTTCATGCACCGTCTGCATCCCGAGAATCCGATGTACAACATGCCGACCGTGCTTCGGATGTGCGGAGACTTGAACCTGCTGGCGCTGGAAGCGGCGCTCGGGGAGATCGTCCGCCGCCATGAAGCGCTGCGCACGGTCTTTGTGCAGCAAGGCGAGGAAGCGGTGCAGGTCATCGGCGAACCGAAGCCGCAGCGCGTCACTCTGCTCGATCTGTCCCGGCTTCCGGAACCGGAGCGGGAAGCGGATGCGAAGCGCATCCTGCACGAAGAGACGCATCGCCCGTTCGAGCTCAGCAAAGGACCTCTGCTGCGGGTGATCCTGCTGCGTTTGAGCGATGAAGAACACGTGATGCTCCTGCTCGTGCACCACATCATTTCGGACGGCTGGTCGAACGGTGTTTTGACCCGCGAACTGACAGCGTTGTATGAGCAATACACGGGAGGAAAGGAAGCGGCGCTGCCCGCTTTGCCCGTTCAGTATGCCGACTATGCCTGCTGGCAGCGCGAATGGCTGCTCGGCGGGGAAATCACCGATCAGCTTGGGTATTGGCAGGAGCAGCTCAGCGGGGAACTGCCTGTGCTCGCCCTGACGACCGATCGTCCCCGTCCGGCCGAGTTCAGCTATCGCGGTACCTGTGAGCCGTTCCAACTGTCGGAAGAGCTGACGGCGCAGCTGAACCGTTTGTCCCGGCAGGAAGGCGTGACGCTGTTCATGACCCTGCTTGCCGCCTTCAACACCTTGCTGCACCGTTATACAGGGCAAGATGACATCATCGTCGGATCGCCGATCGCCGGACGCAGCCGGGCGGAGATCGAGCAGCTGATCGGATTCTTTGTCAACATGTTGCCGCTGCGCACCGACCTGTCCGGGGACCCGACCTTCCGCGAGCTGCTGCAGCGGGTGAAGCGCGTGACGCTTGGCGCTTATGCACATCAGGACGTGCCGTTCGAACAGCTGGTCGATGAGGTCAAGCCGGAGCGCGACCTGTCCCGCACGCCGTTGTTCCAAGCCTGCTTGATCTTGCAGAACCTTCCGGACCAGGTGTGGCGTCTGCCGGGCCTGACGGTGGAAGCGCAGCCGGTCACCAGCGACACGGCGAAATTTGACATCACCTTTGCGATGCAGGAGCAAAACGGCAGGCTGCACGGGGTAGTTGAGTACAATACGGACCTGTTTGACGCCGCTACGATCCGCCGCATGACCGGACACTGGTCGAATCTGCTGGAGAGTATCGCTGAAGAGGCGGGGCGGCCGCTGTACGACCTTCCTTGGCTTTCGGAAGCGGAAAAACACGACCTGCTCGAGCGCTGGAACGACACCCGGACCCCTTACCCGAGAGACAAAACCATTCAAGCGTTATTTGAAGAGCAAGCGGCCCGCACCCCGGACGCGGATGCCGTGCTTTTCGCGGGGGACAACATGACCTATCGCGAACTGAACGAGCAAGCCAACCGGGTGGCGCACCGTCTGCTCGCGCTTGGTGTGCAGCCGGATGAACCTATCGGCATCTCCGTTTCCCGTTCCTTCGATCTGCTGATTGGCGTGCTCGGCATCGTAAAAGCGGGCGGCGCGTACGTTCCGCTCGATCCGGAGTATCCAAACGAGCGGCTGGCCCTGATGGTGGAAGACGCTGCGCTGAGGATCATCCTGACGCAGGAGCATCTGCTCGCCGACCTGCCGGACACACAGGCAGTCCTGCTGTGCCTCGATCGCGACCGGGAGGTTTGGGACAACGAGAGCTGCGAGAATCCGCCTTGCCGGACCACCAGCGATCATCTGGCGTACATCATCTACACGTCAGGATCGACCGGCCGTCCGAAAGGCACATGCATCCCGCAGCACGCGGTCAGCCGGCTGGTGAAAAACAGCAACTATGTGCAGTTCACCGCCGAAGATACGATCGCGCAGGTGTCCAACTCGGCATTTGACGCGGCGACGTTCGAATTCTGGGGCGCGCTGCTGAACGGCGGACGTCTGGTGATCCTGCCTAAAGAGCTGGTGCTGGACGTAGACCTGTTCGCCGCGGCGATCCAAGAGCACAACGTCACATCGATGTTCCTCACCGTCGCGCTGTTTAACCAGATGGCGGCCGTGCGGCCAGACGCCTTCCGCACGATGCGCGACCTGCTCGCCGGCGGCGACGCGCTCGACCCCAAGTGGGTGAAAGCGGTGTTGGAACACGGCGCACCGAAGCGTTTGCTCAACGGCTACGGCCCGACCGAAAGCACGACGTTTGCGGCGTGGCACGAGATCAAGGCGGTGCCGGAGGGAGCGGTGTCCATTCCGATCGGCCAGCCGCTTGCCAACACCTCGCTGTACGTGCTCGATGTGCAGATGCAGCCGGTGGCAATCGGTGTGCCGGGCGAGCTCTACATCGGCGGCGACGGGCTGGCCCGCGGCTATCTCAACCGTCCCGATCTGACGGCAGAGCGCTTCGTGCCGCATCCGTTCAGCGCGGAGCCGAACGCCCGGCTGTATAAGACGGGAGATCTCGTGCGCCGTTTGGCGGACGGCAACATCGAGTTTATCGGCCGCGTCGATTTCCAAGTCAAGATCCGCGGCTTCCGCATTGAACTGGGCGAGATCAAAGAAACGCTGCTCCGCCATGAACTCGTCCAAGACGCGCTGGTGCTGGCCCGCGAAGACGAGCCGGGCGAAAAGCGCATCATCGCCTACGTCACGCCCAGCGGGGAGGAGAGCGGCCTCGCGCAGGTCCTGCGCCGCGATCTCAAAGAGCAGTTGCCCGCCTACATGGTGCCGGCTGTGTTCCTCGTGCTGAAAAGCCTCCCGCTCACGCCAAATGGGAAGATCGACCGCAGTGCACTGCCCAAGCCGGAAGACATGCTGCCGGAAACACATCAGGTCGACACACCGCGCCAAGCCGGACTGGAATCGGATCTTCGCAGCGTCTGGCAGGAGGTGCTGGGCAGGCAGGATGTCGGACTGCACGACAACTTTTTCGATCTGGGCGGGCACTCGCTTCTGCTGAGCAAAGCGCACCAAAAAATCCAAGAGCGAATCGGGCGCACCTTCCCGCTGGTAACCATGTTCAAACATACCACGGTGGCCGCCTTGACCTCCTTTTTGCAAGGCGACCGCCCCAGCGCTGAGCGGAAAAAAGCGGAGCATGGCACTCCGCGCACCGAGAGCCGCAGCATCGCGATCATCGGTATGGCGGGGCGCTTCCCGGATGCAAGCGATCTTGCCCGCTTCTGGCGCAACCTTGCAGATGGAGTGCAATCGGTGCAATTTTTCCCGGAAGAGCAGCCGGCGATGGCCTTGCCGGGAATGGTGATGGCAGGCGCCTTGCTGCCGGACCCGGAATACTTTGATGCTGAATTCTTCGGCATGTCTGAGCAAGAAGCACTGTTGACCGACCCTCAGCAGCGCCTGCTGCTCGAATGCTCACAGGAAGCGTTGGAAAGCGCCGGGTACATCCCGCAGCGCTTCGACGGCAAGATCGCCCTGTATGCGGCGGGGGGAGAGAACAAGTATGCACAGCTTCTGCTGCAAGATCCGTCTCTGCTGCAGGAGACGGAGAACTTGATTCATTTTTCGACCGGCAATGATACCAACTTCCTGACCACCAAAGTTTCCTACCGCCTGAACCTGAAAGGCCCAAGCTTTGTTGTGCAGACGGCCTGCACCGGGTCGGCCGTGTCCATCCACCTCGCGTGCCAAAGCCTGCTCGCCGGGGAAAGCGACATGGCGCTGGCCGGGGGCACCAATGTCAAAGTGCCGCAAAAACAAGGCTATCTCGCATTTGAAGGTGGGCCGTACTCCTTCACGGGCGAGAACTGCCGGCCGTTTGACGCCGATACGGAAGGGGCGTTTGTCGGCTTCGGCACAGGGGTCGTGCTGCTCAAGCGTCTGGACGATGCGCTCCGGGACGGCGATCCGATTCATGCGGTGATCCGTTCTACCGCTTTGAACAACGACGGCGCAGCAAAAGTCGGATTCACAGCCCTTGGCGCAGAAGGCATCGAGCAGGTCATTCGCGAGGCGGTCGACCAGGCGGGCATCGACCCGCAGACGGTGACCTACATCGCCGCACACGGGATGGGCACGCCGCTTGGCGACGCGATTGAAGCGGACGCTTTGGCTACCGTCTACGGCGCGGGCGCGGAAAAAACGGGCTGGTGCGCGCTCAACTCGATCAAGCCGAACATCGGTCATACCGGTGTCACGGCGGGCGTCGCCAACGTGATCCACACGGTGCTTGCCATGCAGCACAAAGCGCTGCCGCCCTTGTTGGGATATCGAACGCCGAATCCGCAGATCGAGGTTGCGAACAGCCCGTTCTACTTCAACACCGCTTTGACGGCATGGGAAACGGAGCCGGGAGTGCCGCGCCGCGCCGGGGTCAACTCCTTTGCGCTGGGCGGCACCAACGCGCACCTGATCCTCGAAGAAGCGCCGGCGCTGCAGTCGGAACCTTCGCAGCGCGCCGAACACGCGGTGGTGCTTTCGGCGAGGACGCCGGAAGCGTTGGAGATCATGGCGAACAACCTCGCCGATCATCTGGAGCAGCACCCCGGACTAACGCTTGCCGATGTCGCGTACACTTTGCAGACCGGCCGCGCCGTGTATGCTCACAGCCGCGTCCTGCTCTGCCGCGACGTGCCGGATGCGATCGCTCAACTGCGCGGCCAGCAGCAGCGCACCGTGTCTTTGGAAGAGTTGGATTGGAGCACGCACTATGCGAACGAAAAGCGCCTTCGTGTGCCGTTGCCGACCTATCCGTTCGAAAAGAAACGCTATAGCGTGGAGCCGCAAACAGCAAAAACCACCCTCTGACGAGGGTGGTTTTTCACGTTTTAAGCCAACACATCCCGCTTCGTAAACGAAGCAAATGACACAGCCAGCGACGCAGCCGACCAGACCGCCAGCACGGCCAGCGAGTAGCCGAGCGTCAAGCCGTCGACGGCAGGCGGCGCGCCGTTGATGTAGCCGGCGAGGTTGAGGTGGGTGGTGAAGACATATTTGGTCAGCGGGAAATCGGTCGCCAGCTGAACCATGATGCTGCCGCCGATCAGCACGGCGAGCATCACGCCCATGCCGGTCGCCGTGCCGCGCACCAGCACGGAGACCATGAACGACAAGGTCGCCACGGCGATCGCCGCGATCCAGCCCAGCCCATAGTTCATCAGGAGCAGGTGCCAATGCGGGATCACCCGCACGTTATCCGCATCCAGCGTGCCGTTGACGATGCTGAAGCCGGTCAGCATCGGCGCATCCCAGCCCCGGTAGCCGAAGAAGATCCCGGAGATCAGGAAGGATAGCACGCCCATCGCCAGCACCGTCAGCGTGGTGAAGATCAGCAGCGTCAAATACTTGCTCATCAAGATCCGCCAGCGCTTGACCGGCCTCGTGAGCAGCAGCTTGATCGTCCCGTCCTGATGCTCCGACGACACGATGTCGGTCGCGATGACGATGACGAGCAGGGGCAGGAACAAGGAGATGCCAAACTGCATGAAGATCCGCGCAAACGTTGTCGCGCCCGGTTCGGACGGGTTGATGTCGCGGTCCAGATAGTATTTGTTCTGTTCAATCCGCAGGGTCATCTGCGTGCGGCGCGCCTCGTCGAGCGTCGGGTTGGCGAGGCGGCGCTCCGTCTCGGTGATCTCCTTGCCAAGCTCAGCGCGCCAGTCGGTGACGCCGGTTTGGGCCTTCATCTTCTGCTGATCGTGATATTGCCCATAGGCAAACAGCGGAATCAGCACGGCGAGGATCAGCATGACGACGAGGAAGCGCTTTTTGCGCAGCACCTTCAGCGTCTCGTTGCGTGTCAACTGATAGAGGTTACGCAATCGAATCACCTCCCGTGATCTCGAGGAACAGTTCTTCCAACTGCCCCTGCACCTGCACGCCGTACAGCTTGATGCCGGCATTGATCAACTGCTGATTGACGAGCGCCGTCTGGTCGGTGGTCAGCACGGCGACGATCTTGTTTTCGCCGAGCCGCTCGACCTGTGCGGCGCCAACTTCCGCTGCGATCAGCTCACAGGCCTGCTCGCGGTCATCGACCGTCCACTCGACGCGGTTGGTGCCGGTGTGGACGATCTCTTCGACGGTCGCCACCTTTAAGATCTCGCCGTGCGAGAGGATGGCGACGCGGTCGCACATCATCTGGACTTCGGCCAGCATGTGCGAGGAGACGAAGACGGCGAGGCCTTCCTCCCGCGCCAGGCGGCGGATGAACTCGCGCAGCTCGCGAATCCCCGCCGGGTCGAGCCCGTTGGTCGGCTCGTCCAGGATCAGCAGCTTCGGGTTGGCGAGCAGCGCCTGCGCGATGCCGAGGCGCTGGCGCATGCCGAGCGAATACGTTTTCACTTTGTCATGAATCCGCCCGTCCATGCGCACCAGCTTGACCACTTCTTCGATGCGCTCATCGGGCAGATCGAGCATGCGGGCAAAATGTTCAAGGTTCTGCCAGCCGGTCATGTACTTATACAATTCGGGATTCTCGACGATGCAGCCGACACAGCGCATCGCTTCGATGAAGTTTTTCTGCACATCATGGCCGCCGATCAGGACTTCGCCTGCCGTCGGCTTGATCAGGCCGACGATCATGCGGATCGTGGTCGTCTTGCCCGCACCGTTCGGGCCGAGGAAGCCAAACACTTCGCCTTCGAACACATCAAACGTGATGTTTTTGACGATGTTGCGGCCGCGGATCGTCTTTTGCAGCTTGCGGACAGACAGCGCGACAGGAATGTTTCTATCGTTCAAGCGTTGCTCCTCCCAGCTTGTGAAGATGTGAATCGTTGTGAAAAGATGCACGATCTCTCGTCTCTATGATACACTAAAGCAAGGGAGGTGCCGTACACGAAAATGAAGAAAAAACGTTCTTTTTTATGGGGCAGCGTCGTCACGTTGGCACTGGCCAGTGCAGCGGTCCTCAGCGCCGGATTCATCCTTGCGCTCTCCGAGCCCGGCGAGGCAGCATCCACGCTGCAGTCCCATCCGGCTTCCACGGCGCAGCAAGAGGCCCAGCCTGCCGTCGCCGTCGACAAGAAGGCGGATGATCCACTGCTGATCGTCGCGATCGGCGATTCCTTGACCAAAGGCATCGGCGACACGTCGGGCAAAGGATATGTCGGGAATTTGAAATCACGCCTTGAGGCGGCCGGACAGAAGGTCAACGTCCAGAACCTCGGTATCAGCGGACTCGAATCGACCGAGCTGGTGAAGTCGGTGCAGAATCCGGGCGTGCAGCAATATTTTCAAGATGCAGAACTGATCATGGTCTCCATCGGAGGCAATGACATTACACACTCCATCGGCGGAGTGGATAAACTGATCGGCGCTAAAGGCGTCGATGAGAACACCATTTTGGAAACGCAGGCGGCATACACGAAAAACGTGCAGGAAGTGCTGGCTTCGATCCGCAAAAGCAACGCAAAGACGCCGGTCATCGTCTTGGGCTTGTACAACCCGTTCGAAGGGCTGTTCGAAGATCAAGGCAAGTCGGACCAGCTGCTGCTCGACTGGAACGAGAACCTGCGCAAAGTCGCGCAAGCTTATCCGCATGTCAAAGTGGTGCCGATGTTCGACCTGTTCCAATGGAACAACAGCACGTTGCTGTCCTACGACCATTTCCACCCGAACAACGAAGGATATGCGAAGATGGCGGAGCGGATTTACAGCGGCTTGCCAAAAGAGTTTTTGAAATAGCGATGCGAAAGACCTTCCCCGGAGCGGGAAGGTCTTTTTTAGTTCTCGTAGGTGTCCAGATACCGCGAGGACTTGCCCTTGGCAGGGGGCGCTTGTAGCATCCAATATGATCTGCAGTCTACTAGCCGCACGTCGCCAGCGCAAAAAAAGACCGCCGGGTTGCTTGCCCCCGGGCGGTCTGCTTGCCAATTATTTCGGGCGGATTTCTTCCACGCCGTTCATGTACTTGCGCAACGCTTTCGGGATGTAGATCGAGCCGTCTTGGCGCTGGTGGTTTTCCAGGAGCGGGATCAGGATGCGCGGAGTCGCCACCGCTGTGTTGTTCAAGGTGTGGCAGAACTGCAGCTGCCCGTTTTCATCGCGGAAGCGGATGTTCGAGCGGCGCGCCTGGAACTCGTGCAGGTTGGACGCCGACTGCGTTTCGCCGTAGCTCTCCCGGCTCGGCATCCACGTCTCGATGTCGTACTTTTTGTACACGCCTTGCCCGATGTCGCCGGTGCAGACGCTGACCACGCGGTACGGCAGTTCCAGCAGTTGCAGCAGGTCTTCCGCATTTTTCGTGATCGTCTGCAGGATCGCTTCCGACACTTCCGGGTCGTTTTTGCAGAGCACCACCTGCTCGACTTTGGCGAACTGGTGCACGCGGTACAGCCCGCGCACATCGCGGCCCGCCGAACCGGCTTCGCTGCGGAAGCAGTTCGAGACGCCGGCAAAGCGGATCGGCTCCTCGACATCGACCGTCTCGCCGCTGTAGTAGGAGACGAGCGGCACTTCCGACGTGCCGACGAGGTACTTGTTGTCTTCCAGCGCATAAGTCTGGTCCAGACCCAGCGGGAAGAAGCCGGTGTTGGTGAACATCTCTTCGCGCAACATCACCGGCACGTCAACCACCGTAAAGCCGCGGTCGGTCAGCAGGTCGATCGCCAGCGACTGCACCGCACGGTGCAGGTAGGCGCCGATGCCTTTCAAATAATAGTTGCGCGTGCCTGCGACCTTCACCCCGCGCGGGATATCGAACAGGTCGTATTTTTCCCCGAGCGCCACATGGTCGAGCGGCTCAAAGTCGAACACCGGCACGTCACCGACCCGGCGCACTTCCACGTTGTCGGCGTCCGATTCGCCGATCGGCGTGTCCGGCGAGATGATGTTCGGCACACGCAGCATCAGTTCGCGCAAGTTCGCTTCCACGTCGTTCAAGGAGCTCTCCAGCAAGGTGATGTCCGCGTTGATCTTGCGCACCTGCTCTTTGGTCTGCTCCATCTCGTCTTTCTTGCCTTGTTTCGCCAGCTGCGGCATCATCTGCGACAGCTGGTTGCGCTGCATGCGGTACTGCTCCAACTCCTGCAGGATGCGGCGGCGCTCGACGTCAAACGTCAGCAAGCCGTCGATCGACACCTCGATGCCTTTTTGCTTCGCGACCTGCTGCACCATTTCCGGATTCTCGCGAATGTAGCGAATGTCCAACATGTTTCATGCACTCCTCACTGTAAAATTTTTCCGAAAAACACAAAGAGCGCCCACATCCCTTTGGGACGAGGAGCGCTCTTCTCGCGGTGCCACCCAACTTGGCCAAACATCTGCAACAGACAATCTGACCCTCTTTGCACTGCTGTAACGGGCAGTCCCCGGTCTGCTCTTCGCAGACGCCTCCGAGTTGGATGCTCTTCACCGGCATAATTCCGCTCTGTAGATTTTTTCTATTATAAGATAAGATGTTACGAAATGACAATGGGTATTCTTTTTGCCAGCAATTCTTTCACCATTTCGGGAAAACATGTACAATAGACAAGTTAGACTGAAACAGGTGAAACGGAAGGTGACTATAGATGAATCAAAACTTGAGACGTGAAGACATCGAGCTTCTCGCGCCTGCAGGCAACTGGGAAGCGATGCGTGCAGCTGTGGCCAACGGGGCGAACGCCGTCTATTTCGGCGTCGAAAAGTTTAACGCCCGCGCCCGGGCGAACAACTTCTTGATGGAAGAGCTGCCGGAGATCATGGAGTTCTTACATATGTACGGTGTGAAGGGCTTTCTGACCTTCAACATCCTCGTCTTTGAAAATGAGCTGGAAGACGCCAAAGAACTGATCGATGCCTGCATCGACGCCGGGGTAGACGCGGTGATCGTGCAAGACCTCGGCCTGGTCAAGATGATCCGCGAGATCTCGCCCGACTTCCCGATCCACGGATCGACGCAGATGACGATCACCTCTTCGGAAGCGGTGGAGTTCACCAAGCCCTACGACATGGAGCGCGTCGTCCTCGGCCGCGAGAACTCGCTCAAGCACATCCAAAAGATCGCGTCCGAAACGGGCAGCGAACTGGAAGTGTTCGTGCACGGCGCTTTGTGCGTCTCCTACTCCGGCCAGTGCCTGACCTCGGAGATGTGGGGCGGCCGCTCCGCCAACCGCGGCGAATGCGCACAGGCCTGCCGCCTGCCGTATGACATGATCGTCGACAACGAGCACAAAGACATGGGCAACATCGCCTACGTCCTGTCGCCGAAAGACCTGTCCGCGCTGGAACTGGTGCCGGAGCTGATCGAAGCGGGCGTGACTTCCTTCAAGATCGAAGGCCGTTTGAAAGCTGCCGAATACGTGGCGAACGTCACCGCGAAGTACCGCAAGGCGATCGATGCTTATTTTGCCGGGGCGGACTACGACCCGCAGATCATCGACATCGCGGAGCTGGAGCAAAGCTTCTCGCGCGGCTTCACGCACGGCTTCCTCTCCGGCACCAACCACCAGCAGCTCGTCGACGGCACGTTCCCGAAAAAGCGCGGCGTGTTCCTCGGCAACGTGAAAAAAATCTTCCGCGACGCGATCCTCGTCGATCTGCAAGCGCCGCTGAAGCGCGGCGACGGCATCGTGTTTGACGCGGGCGACCCGACCCAGGACGAAGAGGGCGGACGCGTCTATGACCTGCGGATCAAAGGGCAGAAGATCGAAGGCAAAGTCGAAGCGGGCATGTACGAGATCGTCATGGGCCGCCATGACGTCGACCTGAGCCGGATCAACGTCGGCGACAAAGTGTGGCGCACCTCCGACCCTGAGCTGGACCGCCGCCTGCGCAAGACGTTTGAAACGGAAAAGCCGTACCACACCTTCCCGGTCAACGTCTCCGTGTACGGCAGCATCGGGCAGCCGCTGATGACGATCTGGACGGACGTCAACACCGGCCATGAAGTCACGATCTCCTCGGACAAACCGGCCGAAGCGGCGATGAAGCGCCCGCTGAACGATGAAGTGCTGCGCGATCAGCTCGGTCGTCTCGGCGGCACCGTCTACCACCTCGGCGACCTGTCGCTCGACCTCACAGGCGATCTGATCGTGCCGATGTCGGAGCTGAACCGCATGCGCCGTGACGCGGCCGAACAGCTGCTGGCGCTGCGCGTAGCACCGCGCCAGTATCAAAAGCGTGACATCGACGTCTACGCCGACACGGCGGCTGCCGATCCGGCCAACGGCGCCGAAGCCAGCCTGATCGCGCTGTGCCGCTCCTTGGAGCAGATCGAAGCGGCAGGCAAGACCGATGTCGATTATATCTACGCCGACTTTGAATTTGTCCGCGACTATCCGAAAGCGGTCGAGTCGGCGCGCCAAGCGGGCAAGAAGATCGCCCTCGCCACCCCGCGCATCCTGATGCCGGGCGAGCGCGGCATCCTGCTCAACATCATTAAGGCCCAGCCGGACGGGATCTTGATCCGCAACACCGGCGCTGCCTATTTCTTCGAGCAGGAGCGCCCGGAAGGCATCGAGCTGATCGGCGACTTTTCGCTGAACATCGCCAACCACAAAGCGGTCAACCTGTTTCTCGATCGCGGCATGAAGCGCGTCACCGCCTCCTACGACCTGAACACCGAGCAGATGGTCGACCTGCTCTCTCAGTCGGACGCCAGCAAGATCGAAGTGGTCATTCACCAGCACATGCCGATGTTCCACACCGAGCACTGCGTGTATGCGACCTTCCTGTCGGAAGGCACCGACTACACCAACTGCGGACAAGTCTGCGAGAAGCACCGCGTTTCGCTGCGCGACCGCGTCGATTTTGAACATCCGGTTCGCGTCGACACCGGCTGCCGCAACACCGTTTACAACGCGGTCGACCAGTCCGGGGCCGAATTCCTCCAAGAGTTCCTCGAATACGGCGTGAACACCTACCGCGTCGAGTTCCTCGAAGAGGACGGCGGACGCGTGCAGGAAGTGCTGAAACTGTACCGCCAAGCCCTGCAAGGCGAAGTGACCGGCACCCACGTCTGGCGCACGCTGAACGCCACCAACCAGCTCGGCGTCACGCGCGGCCAGCTGACGAAGACGGGCATCACGCGCGGCTAAAGGGAAGAGCTGCAGAAGCTGATCTTAGGATCAGCTTCTTTTGCATTTAGAAATTGGCTCCTGACGATGTACGATTGACTGGACGCTTTATCATGTTAAAATACGGGTATTGGCTCTATTACTTTCTTTCTTTTTATAAAGGGGGGTAGGCCGATGCTCATCCACGGGAATGCGGAAGCGAACGGATTGATCGTCCAGACGATCGTCGACGGCTGCGGCGTGTTTATGAACCGGGCCAGAACGATTTTGGGCGAGAAAGGGATTGTCGAGATTGATGAACACGGTTGGTACCCGCTGCAAGCGGTTTTGGAAACGTTAGACGAACTGAAGCGGACGGTCGGCAAAGAGATCATCTGTGAGATCGGCAAGCATGTCGCCATGCGGGCGAAGGAGATCGAAGGCGTCCACACTTTTGAGCAGGCGATGCACGCCTTAAACGACATTTGCCACTTCCACCACCGGGGAGTCGGCAGCAGCGAATTGGCCTATCAATGCCTCCAGTCCGAACCGAATCAATTGCACATCATCTGCCACAATCCGTATCCCCACAGCTTCAACTTGGGAATCATTCGCGGCATGGCCCGAAAATTCTCGATCCTGGTGCGCATCGAAGCGCTGCCGTCCGTACATCGTGGCGGCGAGTTTCTCGTGACCCTGTAGCTCAAGTCCCAAGTGAATATAAAATGGCATCATCATAAAAAGACCACGTTCCCGGGGAACGTGGTCTTTTCCTGTCTTGCGCTTACGGCCAGCGCAGGCCTTTCGGGTAGTGATTCTTCACCACGCCGCCGGACTGTTTACCCCAGCCGAGCGGAAACCCGTCCACGGTGAGCACAACCCAGCCTCTGGCGCTGTCCGCCGCGACCGTCTCGCCGCGCAGATACTGCAGCGTCTGCGGGCTGTCGGCCGTCAGCGGCACCGTGTGGCGTATTGCTTGTGCAGGGAGGCCCAGCGCGAGGGCATGGCTCGGCTCGAAGCGATTCTTCTTCAGCGTTCCCAAGTGCCAGCCCGGACGCACCACTTTCAGCCCCTTGAGGTCGGGCAGCCCGCTTGGCACGAGATAGAGGTTGTCCCCGAAGAGCAGAAATTCGCCTTCCGGGGTGCTGTGCAACGCTTCTTCGGCAAACTGCCGGTAGCTTTTCAGCGCCTCCGCCGGAAGCTTGACCGGCTTGACCTCTTTGCGGCGCGGGGCCGGCTCGCCATCCGTCTTGCGCAGATGCGCCACATAATGCCCTTCCCCGCGCAGGCGATGCGGCCACAGGCGGGCCGTCTTGGCCAGATCGGCCCGGCCTGCGTCGGCCCACTCCGGGC
Organism: Tumebacillus sp. BK434; assembly: GCF_004340785.1. Classification (NCBI taxonomy): domain Bacteria; kingdom Bacillati; phylum Bacillota; class Bacilli; order Caryophanales; family Alicyclobacillaceae; genus Tumebacillus; species Tumebacillus sp. BK434. The sequence continues at coordinate 122,828 of NZ_SLXS01000006.1, forward strand.
GGCCCGGCGCAAAGTGGTCGAACGTGTGAATGGCCAGCACTTCAAACTCCGCATACTTCTGCAAAAACGCTTCGATCAGCCCTTCGTTTTCCGCGGGCGCAAACGTGCAGGTCGAGTACACCAGCGTCCCGCCCGCGCGAAGCATTTGGGCGGCCGCATCCAAGATGTCGAGCTGGCGCAGTGCACAGGCGGTGACATGCCCCGGACTCCATTCTCCGCAGGCATCGGGGTCTTTGCGGAACATGCCTTCGCCCGAGCACGGCGCATCGACCAATATCTTGTCAAAAAAAGCGGGGAAGCGCTCGGCGAGCCGGTCGGGCATCTCGCTTGTGACGAGCGCATTTTGCACGCCGCACCGCTCGATGTTTTCGGAGAGGATCTTCGCCCGCTGCGGATGCGGCTCATTGGACACGAGCAGCCCCGTCCCTTGCAAAAGGGCGGCGAGGTGCGTCGATTTCCCGCCCGGAGCGGCACACAGATCGAGCACGCGGTCGCCTGGCTGCGGCTTGAGCACTTCGGCGACCGACATCGCGGACGGCTCTTGAATATAGTAGATGCCGGCCGCATGGTAGGGATGTTTTCCCGGCCGCTCCGGCGCTTCGAAATAAAACCCGCCCGGCACCCACGGCACCGGCTCCAGATGAAACGGCGCGAGCTGCAACAACTGCTCAGCGCTTGTTTTTAACGTATTTACGCGCAATCCCTGTACGGAAGGACGATCGAGCGTTTCGCGAAACGCTGCGTATTCATCGCCCAACAGCTCCTGCATGCGCGTCAAAAAAGCTTCCGGATATATCGTCCGCACTTCTGCCAAGGACATCATCTCCCTGCCCATTAGGTTTTCCGGAAGTATATCTTACCATGTGTGGAAACGCGCGCATAGCATCCCGCTAAGGAGCTCGCATCACAGGGTCTTTTTTCATTGCAACGGAGGGAAACCTATAATACAATTCGCGTAGAATGTCACGGCTCACGAGAGCAGGGGGAACAGAAGCTTGAAGACTGAACAACTGCAAACTTACCGGGCAGCGGGATACCGCCTGCTGCCTGTCAAACGTACATATGACGGGGTGACGCTCGACCCGGCGGAAATTTACGAGCGCTTGGGCTGGCAAGGCAAGCATCATTTTTTGCTGGAGTCGGGCAAGATGGGCGACTTCTCGTTTGTCGGCGGGGAACCGTTCGCCACGCTGACCGCCAAAGACGGCCGGATCGAGTTCGTCCACGGCGAACACCGCGAGGAGCGCACAGGCGATCCGCTGGAGATGCTGCGCGAAAAAATGGCCTTGTTCCGCGCCCCGCGCCTGGCCGGCTTTCCGAAGCTGCGCGGGGGAGCGGTCGGGTTCTTGGCGTACGACACGGCACGCTATATCGAGCGCTTGCCGGAGCAGAGCCGGGATGACCTCGGGACGCCCGATCTGTATTTTGTTTTTGTGGACAAACTGTGTGTGATCGACCACCGGAATGGAACGGTGCATCTGATCGCCCATGCCGATCTGCAGGCGGAAGACGGACTGGCGCAGGCGGAAGCGTCCCTGGCGGAGATGGAGCAGAAACTGTTCCACGGCGCGTCGCAAGCGCCGCTTTTTCCCGTGCTCACCGCGCAGGAGGACTGGAGCTATTCCTTCTCGCAGGAAGCGTTCCAACAGGCGGTGCTGAACGTGCAGGAATACATCCGCCAAGGCGACGTGTTTCAAGTGAACCTCTCCGTGCGCCAAGGCCGGACGCTTGGCGCGGCGCCGTATGAGATCTATAAACATTTGCGAAAAATCAACCCGTCGCCGTACGCGAGCTATCTGCATTTCCCGGAGTTGCAGCTCGTGTCCTCATCGCCGGAGCTGCTGGTCAACGTGCTGCAAGGCGAATGCAACACCCGCCCGATCGCCGGCACCCGTCCGCGCACCGGCGATGCCGTGCAAGATCGGCAGGCGGTGGAGGAGCTGCGCAGCAACGAAAAAGAGATCGCCGAGCACATCATGCTGGTCGACTTGGAGCGCAACGATTTGGGGCGCGTCTGCCGCTATGGCTCGGTGGAAGTCAATGAGCTGATGGCGATCGAAGAGTATTCGCACGTTTTCCACATCGTCTCCAACGTGCGCGGGCAACTGGCAGACGGCCGCGACGCCTACGATGTGATCCGCGCAACGTTCCCCGGGGGCACGATCACCGGCGCACCGAAGATCCGCACGATGGAGATCATCGAAGAGCTGGAGCCGACCCGCCGCGGGATCTACACCGGGTCGATCGGCTGGATCGATTTTGACGGCGATATGGAACTGAACATCGTCATCCGCACCTTGCAGGTGCAGGACGGCAAAGGCTATGTGCAGGCGGGGGCGGGCATCGTGATCGATTCGGTGCCGGAGCGGGAATACCACGAATCCCTGCGCAAAGCCAAAGCGCTGTGGGTCGCGATTGAACAAGCGGAGCAAGCCGCGCAGAAAGGGGGCGTCCAGGCATGATCCTGATGATCGACAACTATGATTCGTTTGTGTACAACCTCGTGCAATACTTGGGCGAGATGGGCCATGAGCTGGTCGTCCGCCGCAATGACGGCATCTCCGTCGAGGAGATCGCCGCGCTGAATCCCCGCGTGATCGTCATCTCCCCCGGGCCGTGCTCGCCGAACGAAGCGGGCGTGTCCTTGGAGGTGATCCGCACCTTTGCCGGCAAAATTCCCTTGCTCGGCGTCTGCCTTGGGCACCAGTCGATCGCGCAGGCGTTTGGCGGCCATGTGGTGCGGGCCGAGCAGCTGATGCATGGGAAAACGTCGCGGATCGAGCATGACGGGCAGACGATGTTTGCCGGGCTGCCCTCGCCGCTTACCGTATGCCGCTACCATTCGCTGATCGTCGAGCGCGAGACGCTGCCGGAGTGTTTTGAGATCTCGGCATGGACGGAAGCGGGCGAGATCATGGCGATCCGCCACAAGGAGCTGGCGGTGGAAGGCGTGCAGTTCCACCCAGAGGCGATCTTGACCGAGCACGGCAAGCAGATGCTGCGCAACTTTTTGGAAAGGCAGGGGCTGGTATGCTCGTCTATCTAAACGGTCGCATCGTTCCGGCGGAGGAAGCGACCGTGTCCGTCTTGGACCATGGCTTCCTGTACGGGGCGGGGCTGTTTGAAACGATGCGCACCGCGGGCGGTGTTCCGATGTTCTGGCCGGAGCACGCCTGCCGCCTGCGCGAATCGGCCGCGTGGCTGAGCATTCCGCTTCCGTGGAGCGATGCGGAGCTGGAGAGGGCGATTGTGGAGACCGTGCGGGCAAACGGTCTGGAGGAAGCGTACGTCCGTCTCACCGTCTCGCGCGGAGAAGGGGCGCTCGGCCCCAGCGGCAAGACGTGCGCGGCGCCGACGCTGGTCATCTATGTAAAAGAGCTCGTCCTGCCGCCCGTGACAGGGCGCAATCTGGTCGTATTGACAACGGTTCGCAGCACTCCGGAAACGCCGGTGCGGGCGAAGACGCTCAACTACCTGAACAGCCTGCTCGCCTATCGTGAACTCGAGCAGCGCGGTGCAGCAGAAGGGATTCAACTCACCCAGGACGGGTATATCGCCGAAGGTGCGGTCAGCAACCTCTTCTTCGTCGTGCAGGGTGAAATCTGGACGCCTGCGCTCGAGACAGGCTGCCTGCCGGGCATCACGCGCGACTGGGTGCTGCAGCAGTTGCCAGTGATGGAGAAGCGTTTCACGCTCGCGGACATCGCGGGCGCCACCGAAGCATTCACCAGCTCATCTGTCGTCGGGATTCTCCCGGCCACAGCCATAGAAGGCGTGCCGATCGGCTCTGGAGAGCCCGGCCCGGTGACCCTGCAACTCATCGAAAACTGGAAGAAAAATACTTGAGAAATACCTCTTGCAAACTACTATACGCCATGATATATTAATACCTGTCGCCGCGAGAGATGCGCAGCGGCAACCGTCGGACAGAGGTAGTCCAGTTAAGGGCACGACGTCCTGTACGTGAGCCATTAGCTCAGTTGGTAGAGCAACTGACTTTTAATCAGTGGGTCGAAGGTTCGAGTCCTTCATGGCTCACCATGCGGAAGTGGCTCAGGGGTAGAGCATCGCCTTGCCAAGGCGAGGGTCGCGGGTTCGAATCCCGTCTTCCGCTCCATTTTTCTTCTTTAAAACAAAATATGCGGTCGTGGTGGAATGGCAGACACGCACGCTTGAGGGGCGTGTGGGGCAACCCGTGGAAGTTCGAGTCTTCTCGACCGCACCATTTTGGGGGTATAGCTCAGTTGGTAGAGCACCTGCCTTGCAAGCAGGGGGTCAGCGGTTCGAATCCGCTTATCTCCACCAGTTGCCTTTTTAGCTCAGTAGGTAGAGCGCATCCATGGTAAGGATGAGGTCATCGGTTCGATTCCGGTAAAAGGCACCATTTTTCTTGGCTCGTTGGAGAAGCGGCTTAACTCACCGCCCTTTCAAGGCGGCATTCACGGGTTCGAATCCCGTACGAGTCACCATTTTCTTTTCCCGTAACAAAACAACAGATGGCTCGGTAGCTCAGTCGGTAGAGCAGAGGACTGAAAATCCTCGTGTCGGCGGTTCGATTCCGTCCCGAGCCACCATTTTTGGATGCGGGCCCATAGCTCAGTTGGCTAGAGCGCACGACTGATAATCGTGAGGTCGGAAGTTCGAATCTTCTTGGGCCCACCATTCAACTTACGCAAACAAGGGTTCAAGCCTATAAACTCAGTATGCGCGAAAGCGGTGTCTCCTGACACCGCTTTTTTATTTTGGCATACATTGCTACTAGCAGAGAGGAGGAGCGTGGATGCCTATTGGCGGAATCAACGTCTTTGCCTTTAAAGTCAACGTCATCGACAAAGGATACATTAACATCGGGCCTTCCTTCGTGCAGGATTGGAATGGCTACAGCAAGCAGAACTACGGTTCCGGGGAAGCAAACGGTGACGTGGCCGCACAGTTTGCAGGAGCAACGAACATTCTGGATACAGATCTCGCCGATCAAAATATCAATCGCACCAGCGCCGTGTAGCAAGCGCCAGCAGCATCAAAAAATCGTCGGTTCGCACCTTGCGCCGACGATTTTTTATGGTTCGCTTTGGATGTTGATCCGCCGGCCGGCGCTGTTCTTCTTGCGTCGGCGCGGCAGCCGGATCTCTAACAGCCCATGGCGATAGATCGCTTCAATGTTCGCTTCTACAATCGGCTTGTGAATGGGGATCGAAAGTGAAAAAGCGCCGACAAACCGCTCCGCCCGTACCGGGTGCAGGTCAGGGTAGGGGCGCTCCAGCGTTCCTTCCACGATCAAATGCCCATGCTGTGTGTAGACTTCCACAGCGGACATGTCCTTCAAGCCGGGCAATTCAACATGCACGAGGATCTGCTTTTCCGTTTCAAACAGGTCGACGGCCGGTTTCGAGGAGGGGGCAGTTGAAGACGGCGCATCGGCCGACCCGATCGTTCCGTTTCCCCGTTCATAGCTTCGGAGATCTTCACCGCTGCGGTTCTGTTGTTCTGCATCGGGGATCACAGAGAGAATGTCCGTCCAGAAGTCATCCCCGAAGAACTGACGGGCTTGTTTTTCCCAACGGGTCCAACTTCGGTTGTCTTTCAACGGTGATTCCCCCCTTTTCCTGCGGTCATAGATAGCCTATGCGGACAGAAAATCAGGTGTGCGTTTGGGCGGATGTCACCACCTTCACGTTGCGCACATAGGCTGAAGTAATGAGGAGGTGGGCGAGATGGCTTTTACCATTAATATCTTCTGTATCAAAGTCAACAACGTGGAGAATGCCTCCGCGCTGAACGTCGGGCAAAACCTCCTGAATGACTGGAAGAACAACTCCAAATACAACCAAGGCTTTGGCAACTTGAACGGAGACGAGAACGTCCAGAAGCGGCTGCGAAGCCGTGTGGACGACCCGGATTTTATCGACGCGCCGGTCCGAGACACTTCCGTGACCCAACTTCCTTCCTTATTGGGGTGAGATGATGCAGATCAACGTAATGAATGTGCGAGTGACAACGTTTGACAAAGCGTTCATGACCATTGGCCCGAGCATCCAAAACGTGGTGCGCGGGCGGCAGAATCAGAATCAGGGGTTCGGAGAGGTCGAAGGCGATTTCAATACGACAGAAACGACCCGTTTTGAAGTGGACGACCGTGATGGAATCGACTTTCCGGTCCATCGTGTCCACATCAACATCGCAGGGAAACGCAAATGAAAGTGTTTTTTGATGTGAAAAATATCCGCATCAGTTCGATGGAGAACTCAGCACTGAACGTCGGGAAAAACTGGCTGGTCTCTGCTGTTCCAGGACGAGAAGCTCAACACGAGAGCGAGGAAGAAGGTGAAAGCGGCCGTGTGGGACGTATGGCAGGCCCTGCAGCAGCTCGAGGCCCGCATTCGCAGACTGGAAGCAGAAAATGTTGAATTGCGGCAGCAACTGAAAGCGGGCAAACGTCCATTAAAAGTCAAGAAAATCGTCTACCATGTTCATTCGCTGCACATCCAAGAGATGAAAGGCACGATGAATCTCGGTATCTCCGCCCCCTTGCCGGAAGAGGAAATGGAGCAGTTTCGCATGGAAATGCAAAAACAGCAAGATTGAGAACTGTCGACAGCTCAGGTTGACAGTTTTTTTATGAGTACGACCTCAATTATTGGGCATCTTGTGGAAGGAAGTTCATAATTCGTTATCGAAGAATAGCATGATGCTGATTAACACAAGCACCGCTTGACTTGTGTCAGGCAGATACATAAAGGAGGTAACAATCGTGATTAACAAAGTCTATGACAGTGTACAAGAAGCCATTGCAGATATCCAAGACGGCGCCACCATCATGGCTGGCGGTTTTGGTCTGTGCGGCATCCCGGAGAACTTGATCCTTGCACTGCGCGACAAAGGCGTTAAAGACCTCACCGTCATCTCCAACAACTGCGGCGTCGATGAATGGGGCCTCGGCTTGATGCTGCAAAACAAGCAGATCAAGAAGATGGTCGCTTCGTACGTCGGTGAAAACAAAGAGTTCGAGCGTCAATTCCTCTCCGGCGAGCTGGAAGTGGAACTGGTGCCGCAGGGTACGCTCGCAGAGCGCTGCCGTGCAGGCGGCGCAGGCATCGGCGCGTTCTTCACCCCGGCCGGCGTCGGCACCCCGATCGCCGAGGGCAAAGAGACCCGCGTGATCGACGGCAAAGAATACATCCTCGAGTACCCGTTGAAAGCAGATTTTGCAATCGTCAAGGCGTGGAAAGCTGACAAGATGGGCAACCTGATCTACCGCAAATCCACGCAGAACTTCAACCCGATGATGGCGGCAGCAGGCAAGATCACCATCGCGGAAGTTGAAGAGATCGTCGAAGTCGGCGAACTGGACCCGGATCAGATCCATACCCCGAGCGTCTATGTTCAACGCGTCGTTCTTGGCCAGCACGAGAAGCGCATCGAACGCCGCACGACTCGTCAAGGGTAATCACCAACGGATCTGAAAGGGGAGCTAATAAAATGGCATTGACTCGTGACCAAATCGTTCAACGTGCAGCGCAAGAAATTCAAGACGGCTTCTACGTCAACTTGGGCATCGGCATCCCGACCCTGGTGGCCAACCATATTCCGGAGGGCCTGAACGTCGTCCTCCAATCGGAAAACGGGCTGCTCGGCATCGGGCCGTACCCGACCGAAGAGGAAGTCGACGCAGACCTGATCAACGCGGGGAAAGAAACCGTAACGACCATTCCGGGCTCGGCCTTCTTCTCCTCCGCCGAATCGTTCGCGATGATCCGCGGCGGCCACATCGACATCGCCATCCTCGGCGCGATGGAAGTCTCGGAAAAAGGTGACCTCGCCAACTGGATGATCCCGGGCAAGATGGTCAAAGGCATGGGCGGCGCGATGGACCTCGTGCACGGCGCGAAGCGCCTGATCGTCACCATGGAACACAACAACAAACATGGCGAAGCGAAGATCCTCAACGAGTGCAAACTCCCGCTGACCGGCCGCGGCGTCGTACACCGCATCATCACCGACCTCGCCGTGCTCGACGTGACCGCAGACGGCCTCGTCCTGCGCGAAGTAGCTCCGGGCCACACGGTTGAAGAGATCCAATCCAAGACCGAGCCGAAGCTGATCATCCCGGCAGAAGGCGTACAAGAAATCAACGTGTAAGTACAGCGTGTGAGAGCTCCGTCCGAAAGGGCGGAGCTTTTCTTCGCCAGCAGAAATTGGGTGCATTTTTTTCTGCAAAAAGTATTGCATAACGACATTTGAAATGATATATTATCTCTTGTCGACAGCGACTGGGTCGCTTCGATACGGTTAGAGTTTCCATGACATACAGCAGTGCAACAAGAGCCATTAGCTCAGTTGGTAGAGCAACTGACTTTTAATCAGTGGGTCGAAGGTTCGAGTCCTTCATGGCTCACCACTTTATGTATGGTAGTGCAGTTAAGAACGCAACAAAGGCAGCCCAGCTAAAAGCGCGACGTCCTGTCGCAACGGAGGTAGCCCAGCTAAGTACGCGACGTCCTGTCGCAACGCTGGACACGGTACATCCTGTACGTGCGGAAGTGGCTCAGGGGTAGAGCATCGCCTTGCCAAGGCGAGGGTCGCGGGTTCGAATCCCGTCTTCCGCTCCATTCAATTTCATAGTATACTTTTGATTATGCGGTCGTGGTGGAATGGCAGACACGCACGCTTGAGGGGCGTGTGGGGCAACCCGTGGAAGTTCGAGTCTTCTCGACCGCACCATTTTTTTATTTCCAGGCATTTTTCTTTTCTCTTACACGCGGAGAGGTACCGAAGTGGTCATAACGGGGCGGTCTTGAAAACCGTTAGGGGGCAACCCCACGCAGGTTCGAATCCTGTCCTCTCCGCCAAACGTTAAACAGCAAGGGTTCATGAGGGTTTTCCACAGCTTGTGGAGAGACCGCATGGACTCTTTTTTATTGTCGAGTTCGCAAGGGTGTGCGGTCTAGTTGGTTCCAAATTGGTACGCTGAGATGATGGCAAGGCATTTTTGGAGATCAGCAATCAGGGTAAGGAACGAATAGTAGACGGACAACATGACCAGCAGTTGTACGTATCAAAAACATAACCAATTTTTGCACCATATTTGATTTTCTAATTCCATGCACCCAAGTTCCCACCCATTCATCTCAAAAACGAATTACAAGGCAAATACGAGTGTCTGAGTGGGGAGAGATAGAGATATTGGGGCGATCTAGAAAACCGTTAGGGGGCAATCACCACAGGGGTTCGAATCCCCTCCTCTCCGCCATTTTTGATACATGAGGCTTCGAGGAACTTTTCCACAATTTGCGGAGCGACTGCAGGAATCGGACGAATTTGTATGAGTTCGCTAGGGTTCTACAGACCGCCTTTAATAAGACCGATGTGCCATGCTGATGGGATTGTTCCTATCAGCTTATTTTCGTGCTAGCTCTTTACAAGTAGGATGTACTACCATGTCACGAAGTGTGATTAATTGAGTGTTTTGAGAGTTTGGATGTATAATAAGTAAATACCAGTCACATCAAGACCGAGTGAGGCTTGTAGCTTTGGCTAGGTGGGTTCCGGTGCGTATGATCAATGGATAAAATAATATCAATTAATAAACACATTGTTTAGTTCTATGGATAGCGAGGGTTCTACATGAGAGGACATGAAACCAAAGCTGCGACCCGCTCCGTTGCACAACGAGTCCCAAAATCGAGTGCAAGGCGTACGATCCAAGAGGGGGAGGCCAATCGAATTCTCCAAATGCAAAAAGTTTATGGGAACCAGAGTGTGGGGCGCTTGATGACTCAATATCGTCACGCTGTTGTGCAGCGAATGCAAGGTCACGCGTCCGCAGGATCAAATGGGAGTAGTTCCATCGCACAGATCCAACCGTTGGTCTTGGAAGGGGTTCATTCCAACAAAGGTGCAACTCTGACGCTTAGCGTCAAGGGGAATCAAGTGAAATCAATCTGGAGCAGAGGAATAGAAAGTCATGAAGGATGCGTCACTTTTGGCATTCGTGATAACGTACCCATCATCACATGGGTACAAGCTTCTCCACCAGGCCAGGGGGTTGGGGCGGCTTTGATGTACTTTGCAGCAATGGCTTGTCAGCAAGCTTCCGTCAACTCCATTTTTGTTGACAATGTGATAGATTCAGCGAGAAAGTATTATGAAGAATTGTCATTCACGGCGTATACAAGGCGAGATGAAAATGGCGTGGAAACATACATCAGCGATACGGATATGATCGGGGATACAGCGTCAGTACTCTCAACCTCGGAGCTCAAATTTCAAAAAGGGTGGAGGCAGAGAAGGGGAGACAAAAAGAAATGCAACATTCAGTAGCATTCAACAAAGAGTGGGTTGGTCAAGAGTTTTGTGTATTCACCTGCAAGTGAGCCTCGATGGGGGCAACACCACGCAGGTTCGAATCCTGTCCTCTCCGCCAAATGTTAAACAGCAAGGGTTCATGAGGTTTTCCACAGCTTGTGGAGAGACCGCATGGACTCTTTTTTGTTGTCGAGTTCGCAAGGGTGTGCGGTCTGGTTGGTCATCGAGTTCGCTCGTGTGTGAGTCCCAACGAACGATTCTTATCGTTGGAGGGATATGAAGATGGAAAAGAGAAAGCGGAAGACGGTACGTACTCATCGGGCTTTAAGCGTAGCGGAGCAAGAAGTGCTACAGGAGGAGGGGGTGTCCCTTGAGCAAGCGATGGATCAATTTCTGCAAGCCAAGCAAGCTGAACGGGCAGCCCAAAGGACGATTCGTGATTACAAAACCCATTTTCGGTATCTTCTATCGTGGTTGAAAAAGAATCATCCCCTTGCAACTCTACCCACGATAACTGTGAACATGCTGAGAGAGTATGTGAACTGGATGACGAGTGGGAAAGAACTGTACGATGATCACCCACAAAAACGCAAGAAGAAAGGGATTGTGGGGCTTTCACCGATGACCGTGAATGTTCGGATCAGAACAATGCGAGCGTTTTTCAACTGGTGCGAACGAGAAGGGCTGGTACAGCAGTCTCCGGCGTTTGAAATTAAGCTGCAGAAGGTGGACGAGGATAAAATTTGTTCTTTCACGGAAGAGCAGTTAAGAAAACTGCTTTCCGTTCCTGACCGTAATATTTTTAATGAATTTCGTGACTACGTAATCATGGCGACACTGGCAGATACAGGACTACGGATAAGTGAATTGCTATCTTTAAAGGCCGTAGATGTTGACTTCGAACAGCTTACATTGACAGTTCCGTGGGAAAAAGAAAAACTCGTAAAACACGTATCGTACCGATTTCAAAAAAAGTTGGTCGCTTGCTAGCTGAATTGATCAAAGAAAATCAGGATTTCGGAGACGGAGCAGAATCACTTTTTTATTCAGCGTATGGACGTGTCCTGCAGCCAGATGCTTTTGATTGTCAACGCCGGGGGTAAATTGACCCACAAGCGTCGGTTTGAAAATGACCCACCCGTCGATTTACTCTGTCTTCTGTTGCGGCATCCCGTAGGAACCGGCTTTCATCTTCTCGCGTAAGCGGTAGCTGTTGCCGCGAATGTTGATGATATATGAATGGTGTAGCAAACGGTCAAGAATCGCTGTCGCGAGGACGGAATCCCCCATCAGTTCTCCCCACTCTCCGAAGTTCTTGTTGCTGGTCATGATGATACTCCCGCGCTCATATCGAGCGCTGATTACTTGAAAGAAGAGATTCGCAGCCACCCTGTCCATTGGAAGATAGCCTACCTCGTCGATCAATAGCAATTTGGGACGTGTATACACTCGTAGCCGCTTATCGAGCCGGTTTTCCTCATACGCCTTACGTAGATCTTCGATCAATTGTGTGAGCGTTACAAAGTAGACGGAGAGGCCGTGTACGTTTCCAGCCATCGCGAGTGCTACTGACAAATGGCTCTTGCCGACACCAGGGGGGCCGAGGAACAGAATGTTCTCCGCTCGCGTAGTAAAGCTCATCATGGCCAACTCCCGCATCAAGCGTTCATCGACAGTCGGTTGGAATGAGAAGTCAAACTCGTCCAACGTCTTGCGGTAGGGAAGATGAGAGAGCTTGGTACGTACTTCCAAGTTTCGTTGCTGTCGGTGCTGAATCTCTTGGCCTAACAGATCGTTTAGGAAGCCGATATAGGTCGGCTGCTCTCGCGCAGCCCGTTCAATGCGAACGTCCAAGATCCTCTACATGCTGATCCAAGAGAAACAGGGCATGCAGCGCGTGGATGAATGGATGAAGTATCAGGTCGCCCGAATGAAAGGCGAGAACGTGGCCGCGCCGGTCTATGAGGATCAGTATGGAGTGGACAAGGCGCGCAAAGAGCGGCGCGGCTGACTGGTGCATCTGGTCGTGTATGCGGCGGTGCATGTGATGTTTTTGCTGCTCTATGGCGTCACGGATGTTTTGAGCGAAGGGCCGTTTCGCGACGAGACGGCCAACCAGGTGACGCGCGTTTGGACGATGGTGTTGGCTGTGGATACGGTAATCTCGTGGTCGTACACGATTTTTCCTAAGAAACAGTCGCCACGAAAAAACCAACGGTTCTAAGATCTGTTGGTTTTATTAAATCGCCTGATTGATCAATCGCAGTAGGCAACGCTGAGGAATAGCAAGGATGCAGATTAGTATAAATGTTTGGATTTTTGTGAATATATGGTATACTACTGCTGTGAACTACTCTCGAAGGATTGGTGGTGACACTTATGGCAACTGAACAAATGAAAGACCTGTTTGATCTGGATGTGGAAGTAGTAATGTCTGCAAACGAGGACGATCGTGCGTGGGCGTACACGATGAATGCACCGTGTGCTTGGACAGTAAAATAAGGCACCTATGTCGAGAATGGCAAATGAACGAATGCAAGATCTGTTCGAACTGGACGTCGTCGTTTCGGAGTCGGCCGAACACTCGAACGAACGTTGGAGCTACTCCCCGAGCCGGGGATTCGTTGTGTGACGATGGCGTAGGAAGAACCCGCATGGGTTCTTCTTTTTTGTGGGGAGGTGGGACATGGAACATATCAATATCGAGATAGTCAAGGGCGGCAACATCGAGCAGTGCCGCGAACTGTGCAATGAACATGGGGGATCTATACACAGTGCAGGCCTACGTGATGTGGGGGCTGTTGCCGATGAGGAAATCGGAGCGGGGGAGATCCTGGTGCACCTTGCTGCAATTGACCTCCCTCCCTTTCATCGCGGAGAGGTACCGAAGTGGTCATAACGGGGCGGTCTTGAAATCCGTTAGGGGGCAACCCCACACAGGTTCGAATCCTGTCCTCTCCGCCAAACGTTGAACAGTAAGGGGTCATGAGGTTTTTCCACAATTTGTGGAGAGACCGCATGGGCTCTTTTTTGTTGTTGAGTTTGTAAAGGTGTGAGATCTGGTCTGTGATTGAGTTCGCTAGGCATGCCGAAGAAGGGGGGAGGATTCAGTTCGCTTACTTTTGTGCATCTGAAAGCGCACGGCATTCGCATCAAGGACGGCTAGCATGAGGCCACCAAATACGAATAATGGATCGAACCGAGCAAAGTGTATAAAGCAGCCTATTTGGTGGGGCTGTTGGCTTTATTTGAAAATTGTGGTAATGTATAGAATTGTGAGGAGGGGGAATTGTGCTTTATCTTATTGGTGGTGGAATTTTGATACTTCTTATTTCTCTTTGGTTCGGCATAAACCCGTTCAAATTGATTCTTGTTTGCATTTTTCTCTTTATTCTTTGGCGAATCGGTGTTCTCAATTTAGTGATGTCCATCTTACGGTGGATTGCAATCAGAATCATTTACTATGGTGAGAAAATATTTGGCATTGATGACTCAGAAGTGGCACCTTTGCTTCAGGGAATTGACTTTCTAGAGGTGTAACAATGCTTGAAGAATCGATGGTTCCGCCGACATCAATCGAAAGCTGGCGGAACCATCGATTGCTCCTTCCTGCACGGTATGAAAGTTTCCTGCGCGAACCCCTCATTTGATCTCAACCGTTTGCAGATTCGACCATCTGTCATCTGGTAGTTGAGGGTGAATTCCAAACCTCTGTTCCTCCTATTTTCTCGTCCCCATCGCGGCAATTTCCACTTTCACTTTCACGTTCACATCCGCCTTCGCGAGTTCTTCTCCCCAGCGCTTCTGTACAGGTTTCCAGTGCTCATATTCAAATGCGCGCGCATATAATCCGAGACCGATCGGATCGATCTTCGCTTGTTGAACTTTATCGATGAACTTGTCGAACTTTTTTTCAAACTGCTGTTCAATCTCCCGAGTCAGCTTTTTTTCCTCATTCCTTACGTCGATCGGAAACATCAACTCCGCCAACACCACTCGAATTTTCACATGAATGTCAAATTTGAACTTGTTGTCCGCATAATTTGTCTTCGTCTTCACACTTATATCTTCGGTAGAAAAACTGTATGCATTTGCAGGGAAAATCTCTCCTTTCGGTCGATCGGCAGCTTTATACGTAAATTGAAATTCCCCTTTCGTCTGCTGCTGCAAGATACGAAGCAATCGGTTCTCTTCTTCCCCGATCGAAAGCTTGTACTTCCCCTCCTCATCGAGCAGAGCAGAGCCGATCACGAATACCTTCCCATCTTTGCGCATTTCGGACACGGTTGCGGTCATCCCCTTTTCAAAAGTGGCTCGTCGGAGGTCTTGGAGCGTTGCGCTCACAGTAATATTGCGTTTTGCAGCTGTTTCGAGCAGCTTAAAAAGATAGAGCGGAAGACGCGGTTTATCCTTTGGCGCATATTGCAGGACTTCGTAGGAAAACCCGTCCACCATTACGATCCTCACATTCAGCGTATTTTTGGGATCCCGCAAATAGGGCTCGAGCATTTTAAACCAGCCCTTTTGTTGCATCGCGCGTTTTCCGATCAGCAGAATTTGTGTTTTTCCTCCGGTGGTTAAGGCCATTACTGTTTTGTCGTCTTTATCCCTCGATTTTCGCAACGTGATCGCTTGCGTCGTATAGACCTCCTCCTTCTCTCTCGCTTCTTTGCTGAATACCGGACTGGATGACGAAAATACCAAGTTGTTTTCTTCATCGAGATCAATTCCGACCAGCAGCGACAACGAGATGTCTTCGATATCGATTTTGTCCTTATATCCCATCATCAACAATAAGAGTGCAGCAAATAGGATCAGCAACCTCCTCATCCGATCTTCCACCTCCTGTACTTTTCATATCCCGAGGTATAGACAAGCAGGAGAACTGGCAAAGCGTACATGATGCCCATCCCAGCATTGCCTAACAGCGTCGACCAATGCTCCGCCTGGTTCCACGTCGGCTTTACCAAATAAACACACACGATGGCCAACACAAAATAGACGAAGGCGTGCGAGCTGTGATCCTGCTTCTTGAAAAGAAAGCCCGTGGAAAAAACGGTACAGAAAATGTAAGCGTTCCATGCCCTGGACACCACGATCAGATAGATCGCCAGAAAGATCATATCGACCCGTTCCGCAAAACGAAATTCGATCGTCTTGAGCAAGCTCAACGTCGGTTGGTTCAAAGATGTGATCTCGTCCGGCGAGTAAAAAACGAAACAGATGATGGTGACGTACAGATATAAAAACATCGTCATGGTGTTCGCGATCAACATTCCGTGAACAGCAAATTGTTTTTTTTTCAGGAACGGGTAAATAAAAAAGAGAACTTCATTTCCAGCAAAAGCGAACACCGTCCTTGGCAAACCGGATAGGATGGGTTCCCAACCTTCTTTCAACACGGGAAGCAGATGAATCCAATGCCCGTGCTCAAGCGTCGCTAGAAAAATTAAGGGAATCCACATCATCAAATAAGAAATGAACTCTGCATATCGGGCTTGAATGTTCAATCCATGCCGAACGATAAGATAACCTGGAATCGCAAAAAGAAGCAAAATCAAATATCCAGGTGTTTTGGGCAAAAACCACGCTTTAATGAAGAGCATCGAATTGATCATGATGATCCAGCCAAAAAAGGCGAAATAGGCGATGATTGGAAGGAGAAGCAACTTTCCAAGCCATTTTCCAAACAGGTAATTGAACAGGTCAGGCAACGCAAAGTCTGGGTACTTTCTAAGCGTTAGCAAAATGGCCCAGCCGGCCAAACAATTGATCCCCCAAGCGATGAGCACGTTCACCCACCCATCCGTTCCACTCTTTTCGGCGAGCACCCTTGGGAGCGATAAAACCCCGGTTCCCACTTGAGCTCCTTGGATCAGAAAAATGTACTGCATCAAGGAGATCTCATTCACCGCATATTTGTTCATGATTCGTCCCCTTTCGGTCGCTTACTGTCCATCCGTATGTCCTGAGTCGGTCTGGCACTTTTGGGGCGATCGGTCATCTTCCAAAGTGGGAGCCGGACGAACGTATCTTTCATATCCGACCAACGAAAAGGAGCCAACGGGCTTCCGTAAGGGGTCCCGAGCGATTCCAAAGCGACCAGATGGGCAATCAAGGTCATGAATCCGATCACCATTCCGATAAAACCAAACAGCGAAGCCATCAACATCATCGGAAAGCGCAACAACCTGACGGCCATCCCCATGTCGTAGCTGGGAAGAATGAAGGAGGCGATCGCAGTCGAGGCTACGACGATCACCATGATGTTGCTGACGATACCAGCTTGCACAGCCGCCTGGCCCACAACGATGCCGCCGACGATGCCGATCGTCTGTCCGACCGGCGCAGGAAGCCGAATTCCAGCCTCGCGCATCATTTCCAACGTGATCTCCATCAGCACCGCTTCCAAAAGCGGCGGAAAGGGGACACTTGCTCTCGATTCGGCGATCGACAGTAACAATTGAAGCGGGATGATTTCATAGTTAAAGGAGATAACCGCAATGTAGAGAGCTGGCAGCAGCATGGCGATCATAAAAGCGGTGAAACGGAGCAGTCGAATAAACGATGCGATCTGCCAGCGCGTGCTGTAATCATCCACACTTTGAAAAAAGGACGTAAAGGTGGCAGGAGCGATGATCACGCCGGGGGAACGGTCGACGATCACAACGAAACGCCCTTGCAGCATCTGGGATACAGCCGAATCGGGACGCTCAGTCATGATAAACTGAGGGAACGGCGAATTCGGACTGTCTTCGATGTATTGCGCCAATTCCCCAGTATTGATCAACGCATCCACATCCACTTTTGAGATTCTCGTCTCCAATTCCTCAAGAATGTCCGGATTGGCGATATCCTCCAAGTACAAGATCCAGACTTTCGATCTTCCACGCTGACCGACCAATTGTTCCTTGATTCGAAATTCATTGTTAGGAAGATACCGGCGGAGGAGCGCGATATTTTGCATGCCGGTTTCCACAAATCCCTGATGAGCACCTTTTAGCGAACTTTCCAGTTGAGGGTCTTCGATCGCCCGCTGTGGCCAACCTTTCGTGTCATAAATCCATGCTTGCTGTTGTCCTTCGAGGAGCAGCACACTTTCGCCAGTGAGAATTGCAGCTACCACATCGTCCCATGTCGAAACTGTACGAACGCCGCTGATCGACGGGATCGGCATCCCTTGAATCACTTCGGATGGATTGTGCAACATCGGATTCAAGATGTGGTTGTTGATCGCATTTTTATCGGTTAAACCGTCCAAATAAAGCAGAGCAACAGGCGCTTTCTCAGCACCTGCAACAAAGCGGTAGATGACCAAATCAGGAGATAACGGGAATAACCGTTTGGCTTCCTCGATATTTTGAGACAGATCCTGGGAGAGCGGGTCTTGTTTCGCAGACTGATTTTGTTGCCGGTTGGATTTTGTTTGTTCTTCCTTTTGTTGATATCGTTTTTGATTGAGGATTTTGGAGAAAAAGAACATGGAAAACAATCCCCCACTCCGTTCAGTTCCTTATTTTGTATAGAATTGATTGAGAGGCAGGAATCTATGCATGAGAGGGGAGTTGCAGATCGGATGGATGGATGGATGGATGAAGGTCATTTATCGGAGGTGCGGGGGCACACGGGTTCGTTGAAAGGGTTTATGAGGTTTTTTCACAGTTGGTGGAGAAACCGCACGGCTCCTTTTTGCTGAGTTCGCTCGTGTGCGAACGAAAGTATTTAGAAAGGTGAGGAATATTGTGTCTAAGTTGAGGCGCAAAGAGGAGGGGTCTAACTCCGCTATTCTACCCCAGTCAGGAATGAGGTATACTGATTGAGGGGATCATAACCGTAACAAGAGAGATTTTCGAGGATGCTCCCTGTTTTGATACAAAAAGTCGATCCTCGAAAAAATGCCGATTTGAGATCGCTGTTGAGGTGGCTTGATGCCTTGCTGCAGCTGGATTTTGATGTGCTGATTTTGGTCGGTAACAATGACAGACCCGATGAATAGGGGACTGAAAGATATGATCCCCATTGGCGAAGTCGAGGAAGAATTCGAGTAACAATGACAGACCCGATGAATAGGGGACTGAAAGTGCACTTCAATGAGTCATCGTAGATTTGGATCGAGTCGTAACAATGACAGACCCGATGAATAGGGGACTGAACGGGG
Source organism: Tumebacillus sp. BK434 (assembly GCF_004340785.1). NCBI lineage: Bacteria > Bacillati > Bacillota > Bacilli > Caryophanales > Alicyclobacillaceae > Tumebacillus > Tumebacillus sp. BK434. The sequence goes on from NZ_SLXS01000006.1 coordinate 141,291, forward strand.
GAAACCTGAAGACGTAGCTGCGGGACGGTGACGTGAAACAATGACAGGCTAAACAATCCTGTAAAGGATCACAAAGAGAAAAGAGATCCAAAAAATCACGGCAGAGACAACCAGAAAACTGGTCAGCAAGTCAGCGGCAAATCGTGGAAAGTTGTATCTAGAAGAGCTTTTTGTGGTGAGACTTTGTATTTTTTCTTCCAAGGATACTATTTGTTCTTTTAGCAACTCAATTTCATTACGGTCATCCATTCTATACCTCCGACTTGGAAATGGCTGTTGATAACTATTGTATAGCAGATTTTGACTTATCAGAATGACTGCATCCGAAATAACCGGAGCGCGGTTGTATACCGAACTCAAGTTATGTTTAGGTCGCAGGGCGGTTTTTCCGTCTGCCTGACAATAATTTTTCAGGGATTCTTATTCGAGACAGTATCCTTCCAAACTTCTTCAAATTCATCTTTACTAATCAACATTGGAACAAAATGCCCAAACTCATCCTCGGCAATTTCCTCAATCGTGGGAACCGGAACTTCGCCCAGCCCTACTCCTACTCCTCCTACTTCAACATCTTCGTATGCATATCCATAACGCCCATCTCGATAAAATTCGATCTTACGGACTTCATATCTTTCATCGTCCATTTCCGAGTAAATGAGAATCGGTTCATCCGCATCGTCATGTATCCACTCGCACTTCAAATATTCCACTTTCGATCCCACCCCCTCTATTCAAGTATGACTCTTTCGTTTTTTTCAGAATGAGCCTGCACTCATCTGATTACGGATTTCGGTGACGTGTCCCAAATTGTCGTACTTGGCGTGCGTGATTGTATTGTTGCCCTGTTTCAGCGTGGAGATCTTGTTGAGCTCAATGATGGACAAGCGATTTGGCAAGAGCATCTGGAGCGCATACGAAAAGCCCAATCCGCCCAGACCGATTTGACGGTTTCGGAAAAACAAAACATACAATTCAGTAGTTGGGTGAATCCTTTTGCGCGGTATTTACGTAAGAGTATGAAGAGGAAGAAGGAGAGGGAGGACCAAAAGATGGATATTTTGAGTTACAAATGTCCCAACTGCTCAGCCACATTGAAATTTGACAGCCAAAAGGGTCAAATGCTTTGTGAATACTGCGATAGTACGTTTGATCCCGAAGTGCTCAAAAAGTACGACGAGGTCTTGCAGCAAGAAGCTCCGAAAGAACCGGATTGGGGCACTTATGAAAGCGATGAGTGGCAAGATCAGAACCTTGGCGTCCACCTTTGTAATTCCTGCGGGGCTGAAATCGTAGCAGAGGAAACGACCGCGGCGACGACTTGTCCATATTGTGATAGCGCAACGATTCTTGCCGGCAGACTATCCGGTGCGTTGAAGCCCGATCTGGTGATTCCGTTCAAGGTCGAAAAAGAACATGCCAAAGCGGAATTGATAAAATTCTGCTCGGGCAAACGCTTGTTGCCGAGTCTCTTCCTCGCGAATAACAGAATCGAAAAAATCACAGGCGTCTATGTTCCGTTCTGGCTGTTCGACTGCGAGGCGGAGGCGAACATTACCTATGATGCCAAGAAAGTGAGAACTTGGAAGCGAGGGAATTACCGCTATACTGAGACCAGCCACTTCCTGATTCACCGGGCAGGCAAGATCGGATTCGAAAGTATTCCGGTGGACGGCTCGGAAAAAATGGATGACGCTTATATGGAAGCGTTGGAACCGTATCATTACGAGGAGGCTGTTGATTTTGCAACCGCGTACCTCTCCGGTTATCTGGCGGACAAATATGATGTGGACGCAGAAAGCAGCAAACCGCGTGCCAATCAGCGCATCAAGGATAGCACCGAGAAAACGTTTGCAGAAACCGTTTCGGGCTATTCGGTCGTCACGCCCCGCAGCACGGCGATCGATCTGACCGAGGGCAAAATTCGTTACGCACTGCTTCCCGTTTGGATGCTGAACACCAAATTCGGGGGCAAAACTTATACCTTTGCCATGAACGGTCAGACCGGGAAATTTATCGGCGAACTTCCCGTATCCAAAGGCAAGTATTGGGGTTATGTTGCGGGCATTACCGCTGTGCTCAGTACCGTTGGCTTGCTGACAATGTTCTTATAAGGAGGGTTGAACCATGAAAAAACTGTTTCCTGCACTCTTTCTCTTCGTGATTCTGCTCTCACTCTTTTCGTTCCCTGCACAGGCGGCCAATGTATACGACAAGGAGAACCTGCTGAGTGCAAGCGAGAAACAACTGCTTGAAAAGCGAATTCAAGACATTGCAGCAACCTATCACTTCGATGTGGTCATCGTGACCGTCGATTCGCTCAACGGAAAGAGCGCGATGGAGTACGCTGACGATTACTATGATGAAAACGGTTTTGGCTTTGGCCCCAACCATGACGGACTGCTGTTCTTGCTTGCGATGGACAGCCGCGACTATTGGACCTCCACATCAGGATACGGCATCAAGGCGTTTACCGACTACGGAATTCGCTACATCAGCGACAACGTGGTGGGCTTGTTGAGCGAAGGCGAGTATTACCGGGCATTCGACAAGTACCTCGACTATGTTGACATGTTCTTAGCAGAGGCGGCGACCGGAACGCCTTTTGACATCGAACACACGGTCAAAACTTCAAACTACTATTTGATTCGCGTCTCGCTCACCGTTGCGATTTCTGCCGCCATCGCATTTTTGGTAGTAGGGATTATGAAGTCGAAGATGAAAACGGCCAACAAACAGCGTTATGCGCTGAACTATGTAAAAGAAGGCAGTTTTCAGGTGACGAGCGACAAAGATTTGTTCTTGTATACGACAACAACCAGACAAAAAGTTGAGTCCTCGTCAAGCAGTGGAGGAAGCAGTACGCACAGTAGCAGCAGCGGCAATTCACACGGCGGCGGCGGTGGGAAGTTTTAAGCCAGAGGACACGATAGAAAAAAGAAACGTACGTTGAGGAGTGGTTCGAATGGGACTGATTAAAGCAGGATTGGGAGCTGTGGGCGGGGTACTTGCCGATCAATGGAAAGAGTTTTTCTACTGTGATTCGCTTGATGCTGACATCCTTGTCGCCAAAGGGCAAAAGCGCACTTCTAAGCGCTCTTCTAACACCAAAGGCGAAGATAACATCATCACCAATGGCTCTGTTATCGCCGTAAATGATGGTCAGTGCATGATCATCGTCGAGCAGGGCAAGGTCGTTGAGTTTTGCGCAGAACCAGGTGAATTCACTTGGGACGCATCCACCGAACCGAGCATCTTTTCCGGTACTCTTAAAGAGAGCATCAAGCAGACTTTTCAAACGATCGGCAAGCGTTTCACATTCGGTGGCGATACTGGCAGAGACCAAAGAATTTATTTCTTCAACACCAAGGAGATCGTTGGCAACAAATACGGCACGGCCAACCCCGTTCCGTTCCGCGTGGTAGACCGAAACATCGGCCTTGATATCGACATTTCCATTCGTTGCAACGGCGAATACTCGTACAAGATCATAGATCCGATGCTGTTCTACACCAATGTGTGTGGCAACGTCGATGATGAGTACAACCGTTCCAATATTGACAGCATGCTCAAGAGCGAATTGCTGACCTCCTTGCAGCCGGCCTTTGCAAAGATTTCCGATATGGGAATCCGTTACAGTTCCTTGCCCGGACATACATTGGCACTGGCAGATGCACTCAATGAAGTGCTGTCCAAGAAATGGGCGGAGACAAGAGGTTTGGTCATCGCATCCTTTGGCGTAAACTCTGTCACCGCTTCCAAAGAAGACGAAGACATGATTAAGCAACTCCAAAAGAGTGCGATAATGCGTGATCCGAACATGGCGGCGGCAACTCTGGTCGGCGCGCAAGCCGATGCGATGAAAGCGGCCGCTTCCAACGAGGGCGGTGCGATGGCAGGCTTTATGGGCATGGGTATGGCTCAGCAGGCGGGTGGCATGAACGCAAATAACCTGTTCGCGATGGGACAGGCGCAACAACAAGCACAACAACAAGCGCAGCAACAAGCAGCACAACCTGTTCAGCAGGCGGGATCTTCGGCAGCCTCCTGGAGCTGTGTGTGCGGTGCATCGAACACAGGTAAATTCTGTGCGGAATGCGGAAAAACCAAACCTGTCGCAGAAGGCTGGAACTGTTCCTGCGGTGCGGTAAACACAGGCAAATTCTGTGCCGAATGCGGTAAGAGCAGACCCGAAGCGGAAGGCTGGAGCTGTTCTTGCGGCACGGTAAACAAAGGCAAGTTCTGCGCCGAATGCGGTAATCAAAAGCCTGCCGGGGCACTGAGCTATCAATGCGATAAATGCGGCTGGTTACCCGAAAATCCCGCACAACCGCCGAAGTTCTGCCCCGAGTGCGGCGACGCTTTTGACGACAACGACAAGAAGTAAGGGCAAGTAAGGAACCTTGCAGAAAAGGCACCGCTTTCGTTTGGGGAAGTGGTACCTTATTATGCCGCAGGTGACATGCCGGCGACCTGGCGATCACATCTGCGGCAATATGAAAACAGATCACTTGATGGGCGCCAGGCACCATAAAGTGATCTGTTTGACGTTGGTGGGTACTTCGTCCCCATGATATGGCGATGAGGGAGATAGTGAAGTATCGAATGCGGTTATTCTGCCAACACCTTTTCGAGCTCGCCGCCCATTCTCGTCCAGCCGAACTTAGCGCCTTCGCGTGCCTGTGCATGTGTGATTCCGGTTTGTTCGAGATGAAGGTTCACTTTCCCATCCCCGAGATCTTGCAGTGTCCAAGTGATCGTGTTCTCTTGCCCTGCGCTGACCCATGTGTAGGACAAGCGATTCGGTTCCTCCACGATCAGCACTTCACAGTTGATAATTCCATCCCACCCGCCGACCGGCTGTGCGCGAAATTGAAAACGGTGCCCTACGACAGGCTGAAAGTCATTTTCCATGACCCATTTGGCAAGTTTATTTGGATCGATTAATGCGGACCACACCTTCTCGATCGAAGCTGTGTACTGAAAATCCAAGGATACTGTTTCACTCATTCTTCTTCCTCCTCTAACAGTTGGTTCAAACGCAACATATTGGTTCTCCAGAATTTGCTGTAGAAAGCCACCCAATCTTGAATTTCGCTGAGTGGAGCGGCGTTAAGCCTAAATCGTGTTTCTCTGCCGACTTTCCGGTCCTGTACCAGCCCGGCCTCTTTTAGGATGGCCAAATGTTTGGAGACTGCGGTACGGCCCATTTGAAACTGAGCTGTCAATTTGTGAAGCGGCAATTCGTCCGCTTCTGCCAAGAGACGGATCAGTTCCCGGCGTGTCGGGTCGGCAATGGCAACATACACATCTCCCATTTGATTCGTATCGGTCACGATCACCCTTCCCCTTACTTTCGCGTTCTAAAATGACACCAATTAGTGTCCCTTTCATAATAGGACACCAAATAGTGTCGTGTCAAGTCTGCCCAACAGACTCTTTTCTTGCTTCGCAAGGGACGGCAAAAACGGACTGCTTGCCCTTTTTTGTTCCCACAATATACGAGTCTAGTACGAGTCTTTGCATCCCCGCATAGTCTGTAAAGGAATTGCAGGGAGGTGAAAAACAATGGCAGGTAGGCTTCGAGTAGCAAGCATCCGTTCGACGCGACCGACACAACGCATACGTCAGATCGTCACGTTCCGGTTTAATCGTATTGGTGCCGGATTTTTTGTCGTGACGCGCCCTGTGCGGCTTCGAAACATCATCAACAACGGTGAAGTGATTGTGAGTCAACGCTCACTCAGCGCAGCACAAGCTGTTGTCCGTTACCAGTTCGTGAACGCGACCACCGGGGTTCCTGTTTCAAACAGTGTAACCGTACGTGGCAATCGCACGGTCGTGCTTCCGTTCTTGCTTCCGGCAGGCACAGTCCGGCTTCGCATTAGCAACATCGGTGCTGGCGCTGTGGCGTTGCATGGTGTCGTGATCGTGTTTTAGTCCAAAATAGCTGGTCTCCCGAGTGGTGGCCGGCTTTTTTGCGGTGTCTTACAAAGTTTCACATTTCATGCATGGCCTTACCCAAGCACGGCGTCTTGTGTGTTATACTAGCTTTATTTGATGATTCTATAACGAGTATTCGCTAGAAAAGATAAGTAATTTCAGGAGATATGGTAAATGAAACCTAAAAAAATAACGTACATGATGATAGCAGTACTTGGTGTCCTCCTCTTTGCTTTTGGGTGCGTGGGTTTGATGATGGAGGAAACGAGGAGTGAAGCAAAAGTAAATCAAACGGAGAAAACGACGGTGGAGTATTCGAAATACCCGGATGTTGATCTCGTTACCGATATTTCTGAGAAAGAAAAATATAACATGGCCATCCACTATCCACACTTTACAAATAAAAAGTTGAACGCCGAAATCGAAGCCTATATCGCTGACACGAAAAAAAGCTTTTTAAAATCGGTTGACGAGAATCGGGAGTTCATCAAGAATTACGCGGCCTCTTTGTACGTGACGCTGAATATCTACCAAGCAGCTCCAGATACGTATTCCATCGTATTTTCTGAAGAAAGTTATGTGGCTGGCGCAAACGGCATGCAAAAAGCCAAAGTTTTTATGGTCGATCTCAAAAAGGAAACCTTTATTCCACAGACTACCATCCTGAAAGATTCGAAAGAAAATCGAGAACAACTCTACACGCTCTTACGTGAAGCGTTCAGGTCTACCGATTACGAAAGCGTATTGTTTGAAGACGATTTAAAAGAATGGGTACTTCTCAAGGACCACCAATTCGCAAAAGTGTATCTTACTGAAAAAGCTGTCGTCTTTAAATTCGATAAATACGAAGTGACGGCAGGCGTAGCAGGTATGCCCGAGATCTCGATCCCCATAGACAAGATGCAGAGTATGCTGACCGATGAGTGGAAAGAGAAACTAAAGGTGGCTCCTCCAAAAGAAGAAGGTAAAGTTCCCCCGCAGGAGCCGGTCAAAGAAGAAGGAAAACCGAATGATCACAAAACGCCAGGCGGTAAACGAGCAGCCCTGACTTTTGATGATGGGCCACATCCGAAATACACGTTGAAGATTCTGGAGCTGTTGGATCAATATCATGCGAAGGCAACCTTTTTCATGCTCGGGAACCGGGTGGATTTCTATCCGGAGATCGCCCGGAAAGTTGCGGAAAAAGGGCATGAGCTGGGCAATCACACGTGGAATCATAAAGACCTTTCGACGATCAATTTGCAAGAAGGGATTCGGGAAATCGAAAAGACCAATGCGATTATCAAAAAGACGACGGGCAGACCCGCGACTGTATTCCGTCCGCCGTACGGAGCCATAAACGAACAAGTCCAGACCGCTACGAACAGCCCTGCTGTTTTGTGGACGGTCGACACATTGGACTGGAAGTCGCATAACCCTGATAAAATCTTAGCCATTGTGAAAGAGAACGTACGAGACGGGTCGATCATCCTCATGCATGATATTCATGAGACAAGTGCAGAAGCTGTCGAACTGATTCTGAAATATTTAGATGCGGAAGGTTATGATGTCGTGCCAGTTTCTGAATTGCTGTAACCCGCATGGCCTGCGGCACAATAGGTAGGAAGAACATGAAAACACCCGTTCGAACAAGGATCGAACGGGTGTTTTGTGTTCCTTCCTTAGTAGCCGTAGCCTGCGCCTCCGTCATAGCCCGGAACGAGCAAGAAGAACAGAACGAAGATAATCAGGAAAACGACTGCCCAGCGGGTGTAACCGCCAAAAGTGCCGTACATAGGAGCACCTCCTTTCGAGTGCACGAGTGAAAGATATTCCGCTTATCGACCTTGCCGGGGGACAGAGCAACCGGGGTCGATGACTTCCGTTCGGCTCTCCGGCTGCGTGTAATATCGGGGTACGTTGACGATGATCTGCCGGTTGACTCGTATCACCGGTTGAATGATCGGAACTTCACGCGGGATGTAGCAGTCGTGGTACTGATAGATCGGTGGGCAAACAATCGGCGGGCATTTTTCCAATATAACCATCCTCCTTGAGAAATTTGTTATACAGTACCGTATGTGCAAGAAGGACAGCCCGTAACGGATATTCGACCTAATGGTATAAAATTGGACAGTTGATTTAGTAGACGACACATACGATCCTCATACAAAAAACCATAGTCCGGTGGTATCCGGAACTATGGTTAGACAATACTCTACCTCTTCATCGCGCAAGCATTTCGATCACCTTGTCCTGCCTTACTGATAGGCATACAAAGTGATCAGCGGAGGCAGTAACAGGGTAATGAACGCCAGGATCGCGATCCCGATGGCACCACGGTAGTTGCGCTGTCGCCAGAAGGGGAGGGTGAGACTACCGATGTACACACTGCCCCAGATGGATACGACGATCACCGATGCGAACCTGGCCAGTTCTTGTATCATTTCATTTGATCCCCCTCGATGGCCGGTCCGACCTGATCGCCATGCCGACGTAATTTAAAGCTGATATCAACATAGAATTGAGTGTCCTTCACATGATTCTTCCAATCAAAATCGTTCCATTCCTGTAGTGTGCGAAAGGTCGATTTGAGCTGATTGCTGATGTAAAAGCAGTCCACTTCCCAGGTGTGGAGCGTTTTCTGTAGCAAGTTGATCGACTTTTGTTTCATAAGCTGTTCGATGGCCCTCTCGAGTTTTTTCGTTTCCGCGGGTACGGTATAGTTGGCAGTCGTTTGGACGCTCATCAGATCTCCTTCCATCGAGACATGGAAGGTCGCTTTGATCTGATCCTGATTTCGCTGCACCTCGAGGCGCGTCTGTTTTTGTGCTGATACATTTAACGTGAGATTGAGCTGCGGATCGGCCGGATCTGGAAAGTCCCACGGTGTCGTCAGAAATTGACCGCGAAGCATATTGAGGACTTTGGTTTCCGAACCGTTGAGAAATCCAGCCAGCTTACTTCCTTGATAGACGGCACTCCCATAAAATTCGACGGGGACTTCTCCCGCCCGGCGAATGCTCCCTGCGTATTCGTCACCGATCGTCAGCTGTCTCGAATCACCGGAAGCGTGTTCGCGCGGATACGTGAGATTGGATCGTCCTTTGCGGATGTCCGGGCGAGGGGCGGATAAGATGGTGACCGCTCCGCCTCCTTTCGATTCGATGTCCAAGATAAAGTTGTGAAATCGCGACTTTTTGGGCAACGCGGCTCCCATGTTGTTTGGATCGGTTTCCAGTTCAAACCATAAGTTAATGTCCTGTTCCGTTGTAGGGCGAATGTTACGAATATAGGTTTGTGCACTCCCACGGGTCGTGATCATATCCAGCGTGCGGCGAATTTGACGATTGCGAACCACTTCGCTCATCAGTTCAATGACGCCCTTTCGAGCCATGTCTTCACCCAAAATAAATGCTTTTGCGTGAATGAAAGTGAGCCTGCGGGCAACAAAAGCCTGACTTGCCGTCATGGCGGAAGCAATATTCGAACCTTCGACTGTGAAGACGGAAATGGAATCATTTTGGTCAGAGCTTGAGTTGAGGCTTCTTCCGCCGATGCCTCCGTTGGTTGTTTTGGGACCCGCTAACGCAAAGGTGAATAAAAAATCGTTACGCGGACCGGGATCGACCCCGATCGCCATGACAAACGCAATGTTTTCAGGGTCCAGCCGATCCCAGCAACCGGATAGCAGCGGTACGAGCAGCACGCAGATCAAAAAACAGCGAAACGCACGAATCTTCCGTTTCATAGCAGTTGCCTCTTTCTCCGAACAAGACTCACCAGCCAAGTCATCAAGGGCAGGCAGATCGAGAAGAGGGAGCCGTAGATCCGCAGATAATCCCGGTCCCATTCGACTGCAGACATCAGGCTTTCCGGCAACAGCGCGAGGCTGTAAGCGAGGATGGAAAGCGGGAAGATCAGAGGATGAAACGCCGGCATGCGCAGCACCTGCGCCAGCGTCGATGCGCTGCAATATAACCCGATGGCGAGCTTGATCACCGCGCAGGTCAGCCAAACGACCAGAAACAGGCTTTCCACCCGTTGCACCCACCTGCCGAACATGATGACCCGGCTGATTTCATAGAGTGGGAAGCTGATCCGTAAGCCGGCAGGATAAGGAAAGATATACAGGTACGCGAGGATCGTGCTAAACAGGATCAGCGAAGAGATCAGCATGCAGGGCCAGACGACTCGTTCCCATTCCTTCCGCTTGCGGAGCCGGGGAACGAGGAATCCGAGAACCAGCAGTTCTGAAAACAAAGAGCTTCTCACGACCCCCATCTTTAGCACTTGGGAACGTCCGGTACCCCAAAAGGGGGATAACGCGTTCGGCTCCGTATGGCTGATCAATCCACCGATGATCATCACCATCACGCTCACCAGAATGAGGCCGATCGTCAACCAGCATAAACGCCCAATGTTTTCGATGCCGCTGTGCGCAACAACCGCAATGGGGATGAGGAGCGATAACATGATCATTTGAATCGGGGTTCTTGGCAAAATGTCAGATTTTAAAATCTCGGCAAATTCACGCAACACAATGAAGGTAATTGCGTAGAAGAAACTAAAGTATGCAAGATTGACCACACTGCCCAGAACAGGACCTAAAATTTCTTCGGTCGCCGTAATGAGAGATGCTCCCTCTGAAGCGTTCTTGATCACACCGCGGATGCACCACCAGGTCACCGGGCAAAACATGATGGCGATCAGAGCGATCAACCAAGCGGCGGTGCCTCCGATCTCCAGCATCGATCGCTGAAAGGGCAGGAAGATTTTCGTGATCACGAAAATAATGCCGACAGATGCCGCCTCGCGCATTCCGATCCGATGCATTCTCATTTTTTCTTCTCCTTCGGAATTTTCCGCGACAGTTTCGGGCGGATGGCTTGCTGTCTTTCGTTTTGACTGCGAATCGGACTGCGTAAGGTGCGATCCTTACTTTTTCGAAAGGGGGCGATGGGCGATAAGCCAGGGACACCGAATGTATTTTCAGAAGCGCGCATCATCCACAGCATTAACGAGAGTGAGACGATCCCCAGAAGCCCGAGAAAAGAACCGGCCAGCAAGTAGGCAAACCGCAGAATGCGCGTTGCGAACTGCATGTTGTAATTGGGGATCGTATAGGAAGCCAATGCGGTTGTGGCGGTGATGATGACGACAATCGGGCTCACGATGTTGGCTTGCACGGCAGCCTGCCCAAGGATCAGCGCACCGACGATCCCGATGGTCGGACCGATGACACTGGGGATCCGGACGCCTGCTTCCCGGATCAGTTCGAACATGCTTTCGAGCATGAATGTCTCGGCTGCCACCGGAATCGGCACAGCTTCGCGAGTTTCTGCGATCGCCAGCAGCAGCGTTGTCGGGATCATCTCTTGATGAAAATTGGCGATCGCCACATAGAGGGCCGGCAGATACAGCGCCAAAAAGAAGCCGGCGAGCCGCACAATGCGCAAAAACGAACTGTAGGTCCAGCGCAGGTAGGAATCTTCGGCAGTCTGCAAAAAAAGCGGAAAATGACCGGGTACGATCAGCCCAAATGGTGAATTATCGACGAGGATGCAGACATATCCTTCAGAGATATGCGCAGCCACACGATCGGGTCGTTCGGTGCTCAAGATGCTCGGATAGATCGAGTTGGGACGATCTTCAATCCACTGCTCGATCGTGCCGCTGTCCCCGATAAAATCAAACTTGATCGCAGCGATGCGCTTGTGCACTTCGGCGACCAGCTCATCGTTGGCAATCGTTTTGATATAGACGACAGCAACTTCCGTCCGTGAAATGCTGCCGACGATCCCGCGCTCGACCATCAGGCCGGGAGTGCGAATCCGGCGCCTGATCATCGACAAATTCGTCTGAATATCATCGGTAAATCCCTCGTTTGAACCGCGAACCACGAGTTCGGTGTTCGGCTTGGAGATGCCTCTTTTTTCCCACCCTTTTACATCTGCGAGGATTGCCGTGCTCATGCCATCGATCAGTACGGCTGCAGATCCGGTTAAGATGCCATGTACGATCTGGCCGAACTTGCTGTCGGTGGCAACCTGTGCATCTGTGATCACTTCGTTGATGATTTTCTCGGCGTTTGGCTGTTCATCCGAAGCAAACTGCATGGTCATCAAGGGCTGCAGAACGGCGCGTTCAAAATGACCCTCTTTGATTTGGTTGGTCAGATAGATGGCGGCACCGCGCACGGCCGTTTGCCCGATGGTGAGCGGGCGGATGATCAGTCCGCTGCTTTGAGGATAGGAGAAGTGCCGCTTGAACCAGTGCAGATTGGTATCGAGTTGCGCCGAAAGATCCCCATAATCCTCAATCAGACTTTCAGTCGTGGGCAGACTTCTTTGCTCTGGCTGCTGTTGCGTTTGCTCGCCCTCCCAATGTCCGAGGGAGAATGAGTTTTGTTTTGCAGAACTATCGGCAAGGATGTATTTCTTTAGTTTTTGCCAACCACTCATCTCAAACGAGCTCCCTTCCTATGTATTCGAATGCATTTGCATATTACTTCCAAGGGAGACGTGCATAGTGTGTTCACCGCATGAACATGTTATTCGATTCGCACATGGTTCTGGAAACAATGTATTGGGAAATTGAACTGGAGGATGATCCAATTGATGTTGCACAAAACACTAGTCTATCGGGACGCGCAGATTGCTTACTATTTCGCGGAAAACAAGGAGAAGGAAACGATCCTGTTGCTGCATCCCGCATTCGCCGACCATGAAATATTTGAGGCGCAAACAGAATCTTTTATGGAAGATTATCAAGTGATCGCAGTTGATATGCCAGGGCATGGAGACAGCCAAATCAAGGGGCGGAACGTCACGCTCAAAGATATGCCCGCGATTCTTCACCAAATCATGTCAGATCATGAGATCTCTGCGCTGCATATCGTCGGGGTATCGATGGGATCTTTAGTGGCGCAAGCGTTTGCGGACCGGTACCCGGAGCGAGTCAAGTCTGTGACCATGGTAGGCGGCTACTCGATCCATAAAGCGAACGAGCAGATCTTGAAAGCACAAAAAAAAGAAGGATTGAAATGGCTCGGGTACATGTTGTTTTCGATGAAAAAATTCAGAGATCATGTCATTTCGGTGTCTTGTTACACCGATCGCTGCCGTACTGTGTTCAGGCGCGGCATTGGGAAGTTTCACCGGAAATCTTTTTCCGTCATGTCGGGTATGAATTCTTTCTTTCGAAAGCAAGACACGCCGGTACGCTACCCCCTGTTGATCATTGTCGGACAGCAAGATCAGCAGATGATTCGAGAGGCGGCGAATACAATACATAAATTAGAAAAAGGTTCTCAGTTGGCGGTGCTTCCGGCAGCCGGACACTGTGCAAATCTTGATGCACCCGAGGAGTTCAACAGACTGGTCAAGGATTTTTTGTTGGACCAGTAGCGAAATCAAAAAGAACCCTTTTCATCATCGAAAAGGGTTCCCGGTTCGCCAAGGGCGGAGTGGATTAGCTATACATTTTTTCGAGCTGTTCTTTCACGCGATCATCTTCCAAGAACTCATCATAGCTCATCTGTTTGTCGACGAGACCGTTCGGGGTGATCTGGATGATGCGGTTGGCGATCGTTTGCACAAATTGATGGTCATGCGAAACGAAGATCATCGAGCCGGTGAAGTTGATCAGCCCGTTGTTCAGCGCGGTGATCGATTCGAGGTCCAAGTGGTTGGTCGGCTCGTCGAGCATCAACGCGTTCGCGCCGGCATTCATCATCTTCGAGAGCATGCAGCGCACTTTTTCGCCGCCGGAGAGGACGTTTGCTTTTTTCAGCGACTCTTCGCCGGAGAACAGCATGCGGCCCAAGAAACCGCGCACGAACGTCTCATCCTGCTCTTTCGAGTACTGGCGCAGCCAGTCGACCAAGTTCAGGTCGGTGTCAAAATACTCGGCGTTGTCTTTCGGGAAGTAGGCCGTGGTGATCGTGATGCCCCATTTGAACTCGCCGCTGTCCGGCTCCAGCTCGCCGGCCAGCACTTTGAACAGCGTGGTCTTGGCCAGTTCGTCCGGGCCGACCAGCGCGATCTTGTCGCCTTTGCTCACCGTGAAGGAGATGTTGTCGAGCACTTTCACGCCTTCAACGGTCACGGTCAAGCCTTCGACGGTCAGGATGTCGTTGCCCGCTTCACGCTCCGGCTTGAAGTCGATGAACGGATATTTGCGGTTCGACGGACGGATGTCTTCGAGCGAGATCTTGTCGAGCTGCTTCTTGCGGGAGGTCGCCTGCTTGGACTTGGAAGCGTTGGCGCTAAAGCGGCGGATGAACTCTTCCAGCTCTTTGATCTTCTCTTCTTTCTTCTTGTTCGCATTGCGTTGCAGGGCGAGGGCCAGTTGGCTGGATTCGTACCAGAAATCGTAGTTGCCCACATACAGCTGAATCTTGCCAAAATCGATGTCGGCGATGTGCGTGCAGACTTGGTTCAAGAAGTGACGGTCATGGGAAACGACGATGACTGTGTTTTCATAGCCCAGCAAGAAGTTCTCCAGCCACTTGATCGACGCGAGATCCAAGTGGTTGGTCGGCTCGTCCAAGAGCAGGATGTCCGGGTTGCCGAACAACGCTTGTGCGAGCAGGACGCGGACTTTCTGGCTGCCGTCGAGTTCATTCATCAGCTTGTCGTGCAGGTCGACCGGGATACCGAGACCTTGCAGCAGTTCTGCCGCTTCCGACTCCGCCACCCAGCCGTTCAGGTCGGCGAAATCGCCTTCCAGTTCAGCGGCGCGCATGCCGTCTGCTTCGGTAAAATCGCCTTTCGCGTAGATGGCGTCTTTTTCCTCCATGATTTCATAGAGGCGTCTGTGACCCATGATGACGACTTTCAACACTTGAAATTCATCAAATTCAAAATGGTTCTGCTTGAGGATCGCCAGACGTTCGCCCGGCGTGATGTTCACTTCACCGACGCTCGGTTCGATCTCGCCGGAGAGGATTTTCAGGAAGGTCGACTTCCCGGCTCCATTCGCACCGATGAGGCCGTAGCAGTTGCCCGGGGTGAACTTGATGGTGACATCTTCAAACAGAGCGCGTTTTCCATATCGTAAGGTAACACCGTTTGTACTGATCATTGGTTTGCAATACCGTCCTTCTTTTTTTATCCTGTCAAACACTTACTATACCATAATTGAGCAAGTATTGCTTGAGTTATAACGCAAGCGGGGCGGAGGGAATCGTAAGGAGGAAGGAGATCGAAAGGGGTCACGTGATTTGAAAAAATTGCTGCTTACAGCTTGTCTTCCTTTGACCTTGCTCACCTGCTCCCTGCAAAACCAATGGAGTGTTGATCTACAACCAACAGCTGCGGGCCAAGCACCGCATGCGGATGCGAATGCGGCGCTGCAAGCGCTGCGGGACGGGAATGCACGTTTTGTGATGAATCGACTGGAGCATCCCCATCTCTCAGCGGCACGCCGTACTGAGGTTGCGTACGGGCAGCATCCTTTTGCGATGATCCTGAGTTGCGCCGATTCCCGCGTGCCGCCGGAGCAAGTGTTTGACCGCGGGCTTGGCGATCTGTTTGTCGCTCGTGTCGCCGGCAACGTCGTCAGTGACGAAGTGCTGGGCACGCTGGAATACGGCGCCCTGCATTTGCAGGTACCGCTGATCGTGGTGCTGGGACACGAGAGATGCGGGGCTGTAGAAGCTGCTGTGCAAGGTGGTGAACTGCCGGGTCATACGAAAAGTGTGGCAGAGCGGATCGCTCCCGCTGTGCAGGAAGCGAAGAAGCACAACCCTCCCGATCTGGTGGAGGAGTCGGTTCGCATGAATGTGAAGTTGGTGGTGGAACAGCTTCAGAAGTCTCAGCCTGTGCTGGCCGCCATGATCCAGCAAGGCAAAGTCAAAGTCGTGGGAGCGCGGTGTGACCTTGACACGGGAGTGGTGGACTGGCTGTAGGCAGCCAGTCTTCGCCCAGGTCAAACGAATAGCGAGGCGGCGATTAAACATTGAGCGGCGTAATAGGTCACCATGACGGCCAGTTCCCCGGTGAGCGAATTCTTCATGAATCGACCCCATGCGAGAATGGCATCGGAGACCATAAAGGATACCGCACCTGCCAGCAGCAAGCTGTCGCCTGCCCGGACAGCCGACCAGACCATGACGAGGATCACCAGAATGTAGCAAGCGACAGCGACAAGCAAGCCTGCCCCTCCCGCTGACCGAACGCCGCGGAACAGGAGGAGGAAAAATGCGAGGCCGAACAATGCTAAAGCGATGGCGGCTCCGATGGCGGAATCGCTCCCCGCGCTCTGCTGAGAAAAAGAGACGATGTAACAGAGATGGGCAGCCAGAAACGCGACCAACCCGGAAAGAAACCGGTCGCTTGGCAAGACCAAAAACACATCTCCCGCCAGCGAGAGCACCAGTCCGATCAGAATCCATACGGCCTGCGATTCCCCAACATCCGCTCCCATCCATGCCATCATCAGTATCAAGAGCATCGTCAACGGCTTCCAGACGTAACGAGCCTTCGTCCATCCGCGTGCAATCGCCGCCAGATCCAGCGCTCCGCTTACGATCACCGCAACTGCGATCCCTAACATGTTCATAGCCCCCTTTTCGAAACCGAGCGGAGAACTCCGATCGGTCGTTTGCTTTTGTATTTAAAAGATACAGAATCTTTCAGGGGAAGGAAAGAGTGAGAACTGTAAAAACGGGTTACCCACCGCACAAACGCCGCCGACATCTGTCGGCGGCGTTTGTGCGAATCGCTTCTATTCAAGAAACCCCATGAGGCGTCTGACCTTGTTCGCATTTTGCACAGAGGTGAGCATCTCCAGCAAGGTAAAGGCAACTTCGAAGGCGGTCGAAGGGTTGTAAGAGGTGATGATATTTTGATCCACCACGATCGCTTGATCCGGAATGACATGGGCGCCGTAGGCGGCGAGCTGTTTTTGGCGGATGCGATCATTGAGATTGTAGGTGGTCGCACGACGGCCATGCAGCACGCCGCTTTTGCCGAGCACCAAAGCCCCCACGCAGATCGAGGCGATCACTTTTCCTTGCGCGTCGAACGCCCGGATCAGTTCGAGAACATCCTCGCGGTACGCATCTTCATAGAAACCGGCCGTTTCAAATCCACCGGGGAGCGCCAAGGCGTCAAAATCATCGACCTTGACGTCCGACACCAACAGATCGGGCAGCACTGTAAAAGCAAACGTGCAGCGCAGCTTTTCACGGGTGCCGACCGTGATGATTTCCGTTGTGCCGTCGCCCTCTTCTTGGTTCCAACCGATCACATCTGAAAATACGCTGGCTTCGACAGCTTCAAAGCCGTTCGGCAACAGCAGGCAAACTTTTTTCATGTTGATCACTCCCGATTGTTTTGAGATGAAGCGGTACCGGTACTACTTGGATGTTATACTACAAGTACCGATTCGTAAAACTGAATTCACTGAAGATATCGATTAGAAGATCTGATAACGCCAAGTGCCGGGGGAGGGAATCCTCATCGAAATCCGTCAGTTTCAAACGTTCAAAACGGTCGTCGATCTGAAAAGTTTTACCAAAGCTGCCCAAGCGCTGCAATATTCGCAGGCGACGATCACCTCTCATATTCAACAGCTGGAAGCGGAGATGCAGACCCCGTTGTTCGATCGGCTGGGCAAGAAAATCGAGCTGACCGATTTCGGCCGCGAGCTGTATCCGTATGTGGAAGAATTGCTGGTGACGTATTCTAAGATCCAGTTTCTGTCCGCCGGGGATCACCGGATCAGAGGGGAGCTGCGGCTTGGAGCGTCCGAGACGATGACGATCTACAAACTGGGGCCGATCTTGTCGGAGTATAGACGACGCTACCCTGAGGTGAACATCTCCCTGATCAATGACGATTGCATCAATCTGCGCGGGCGCATCCATGCGGGAGAGATCGACCTTGCCATCGTCTTGGAAGCGCGCGTCGAAGATCCCAACTTGACCGTTGAAGTCTATTCGGAGGAGCCGCTGGTCTTTATCGGCGGCGCGGACCTGCCGATCCAACATGTGGAGCAGGCCGACGGGGAATGTATGATTTTCACCGGAAAGGAATGCTCGCTGCGGCGATTTTTTGAGACCTATCTGGCGGGGAAAGGGATCGATACTGCGAACAGGCTGGAGTTTACCAGCATGGAAGCGATCAAGCAAAGCGTGGTAAGCGGTCTTGGGATCAGCTTGATCCCTGCCGTGAGTGTCGAAGCGCTGCTGCGCGAGCACAAGGTCAAATCGTTAAGCTCAGCAGAAGGGCAGCCGCTTTTTTATGCCCAGGTGGTGTATCACAAGAACAAATGGCTGTCACCGGCACATCAGAAGTTTCTGGCGTGCATGTTTGAGAGCGTGGAGGCGGGCGGCGGGAAATAATCGGATGCTCTGCGCCTTCGAGTACTGTGGATAAGGCGATTTCGTGGTCGTATACGACCGTTCCAAAAAAACAGCCGATCCCAAAATGACTGTTTTTCTGGACAGATCCCGTCTCTTTCTACAGAGGGGGTAAATAGATGCCGGTTTTGAATGATGTGGAATGTGTGCAGAACGCGATCCGAGGCGATCAAGATGCATTTGGACAGCTCATCAACAAGTATTCCAACGCGGTTTGCAGTGTAGCATATAGTCTGATGAACGATTTTCATATCGCGGAAGACATCGCGCAAGAGGCATTCGTGAAAGCTTGGTATCGCTTGGATCGTCTGCGGGAACCCGACAAGTTTTGCCCATGGGTCATGTCTATCGCTCGCCGTTTGTGCATCGACCGGCTGCGTAAAGCGCAACCTGCTGTCCATCCACTGAGCGAGTGGGAAGTCATCCCCGATCCTGTCACCTTGGAGGAGCAGGTGGAGCGGGCAGAGCACCGCGCTGTGATTCGGCACGCGCTCCAAACGCTTGATCACAAGCATCGCACAGCGCTGGTCATGTATTACTTTGGCGGTTTCCCCGCGAAAGACATCGCGAGGCTCCTCGATACCCCTCTCACCACGATCGAAAGCCGTTTGCGGCGAGCGAAAGATAAATTGAAGAAGGAGTTGTTCCTCTTGGTTCGTGAAGAGTTGGAAGCTTCCCGTTTGGACGAATCGTTTGAGAAAAAGGTCCGGGCGCAGATCAAGTCGCTTTTCCATATGCAAATTCCGGTGGAACGGTTGGACGAGTCGATCGAATGGTACAAGCAACACCTTGGCTTCCAGCTCCGGGAGCACTACGGAACGTGTGCATTCCTCAGCCTCTCAACAGGACCGATGCTGATGCTATGGCAGACAACCGATGGGAGCACGGCCAATTTTACGGTCAACGGAAACATGATGCCTGTGCTGTTGTACGCGACAGACGATGTGCATGCCCTGCATGATCAGTTGCAGGCAGCAGGCACCCCGATCGCCCACTATCAGGATGACGGGTTCGGCTGGGTCCTTAAATTTTTTGATCCGAATGGGAACATGTGGGGTGTCATTCAGGAGAAGAAATAAAAACCAACGGTCGAACAGACCGTTGGTTTTTCATTTACAACCCCAGCTTGCTTCCTTTTTCCAAGCGCAGAATCGTCTTCTCCCCGGTATCGGCGAGCTCGCGGAACTGGTTGATGGTGTCGCGCATCTTCGGCAGCGCTTCCTGCTTGTAGGTGCTGATGGAGTCAAGGGCCGAGAGCACATCGGTGAACGCTTGCTTGAGCGTATCCACCGATACGGTGGAAGCGATCGCCTGCTTTTGAATGGCAGCACCTTGATCTTTTAACAGACGAGAAGTGCCGGCGATGATCTCGTTGGTGGTCTGGTTCAGCAGCTCGATTTTTTTCAAGACGACTTTCTGATTGTATAAGGCGCTGGCCACCGTCACAGCGATCTTCATCGCCGAAATGGTCACCGTCTTGGCGCGCTCCACGCCGCGGATCAACTCGCGGTTGTTGCGGATGACGACTTCATACGCCATGACGCCTTGCTGGTTGACCACCAGCATCTGCTGCATGTCCATCACACGCTGCCGGAGCGGGAACAAGATCTCTTCGGTGATGAAGCGAACTTTGTCAGGGTCTTCATCACGAGCTTTGGCAGCTTCGATCTGGGCTTCGATCGCTTCATCCATGAAGCTGCCAAGCTGGATCTCCTGCTTCAGTTTCTTGGTCAAGGCGCGCAGGGAGTGCTGCTCGATCTCCAACGTCGTGTTGTCGTTCTTCAGCGTATGTTTCCCTTTCTCCAAGGACAGGACGATGTCGGAGATGACTTCATCTGCTTTCTGGTATTTCAGGAAATAGGCGCGCAGCGGATTGAACAGCTTCCCGAGCAACCCGGTCTTCGTGAAATCCACGAGGCTCGGGTCGAGGTCTTTCAACTGCACCTGCAGCTCCGTCAGCCCTTTGGCGACAAGTCCGCCTTCATCACCTTTTTGCGACAGTACGCCGACCGACACTTGCAATAGCGAGTTCTTGTCCGAAGACGTCCGCATCGTCGGCAAGCCAAACGATTCGATCGAGGACATGATTTCTTTGCGCTTTTCCAGCGAGTCGGTGTCCAGCTCCATGATCGAAACCACGTTGGTGAGCGCCATCTCCTTGAGCTTCTGAACTTCTTCCGGGACCGGTTGGATCTGCTCTTCGATGACGACTTTGATTTCTTCTGTGCTCGGCACTTCCATCGAGAATGACATGTGAAACACCCTCCTTTTCTAGGAATCGAATCTACATTTGTACATTGAAGAGATTGCCAAGTTTATAGATGACATCATCGGTGTCAGCGTTAATGCTGGCCGCTTCATTGATGCTGGAAATGCTTTGCAGCGCTTTGATGTCCGCATTGTAGCCTACGGTATAGACGGGAATCTTATAGGTTTCGATTAACCCTTTCACATCTCGCAGCGAATGGCCTTTGTTGGTTTCGCCGTCGCTCAACACGAAGATCAGCGGTTTCACGTTGGGATTGACCTTCATTTCGTCTTGCAGCATTTTCAAGGCGACGATAATGCCGTCAAACGTGGCGGTGCCGCCGCTGGCCTGCAGGCTGTTGACCGCTCCGACGAACAGCGACTGCTGGGTGGTGTTGTACTCGCTGATCGGCAGATTGATCGTGACGTTGTCCGAATAGGAGACCAGACCGATGCTGTTGCCTTTGCCAAGGAACTTTTGCGCTTTCAACAGCGATTCTTTCAATTGGTTGATCGGTGCGCCTTCCATACTGCCCGACACGTCGGTTACGAAAACGGCCACGATCGGCTTGTTGGCATCTTTTTTGTCTTTCCAAAGCTTTTGGGCGGAAGTCAGCAGGTTGCCGTCAATCGCGCCGAGTTCAGACTTGTAGGCCTCCTGGCCGTTGAATCCTTTCTCTTTTGCCGATTGCTGGTATTTGTCTTGCGTGACAAAGTCGGAGAATTTCTTGAGGACGTCGAGCTTTGCTTGCGGAAGGTCGCCAATCGCATACAACGGGCTGTCATGGCGAACGCCAAACGGCGTGAACACATAGCCGCTCTTCAAGTCTGGGTTGTTGACGTACGTCTGATATTCCAGCACAAATCCATCGAGAGCGCCCGACTTCGCGGCCTCACGCATTTGCAGCGTGGTGGAAGCGGTGAAGGGGACATTTGCCTGGAAGGTACCGAAACCTTGAACCGCTTTGTCGCTTAACAGATCGGAGCTGTCGAACGTGGTCAGCGTGGTGACGAGGAAGTTCAAGCCGGTGGAGCTGGCGAAAGGATCGGTGTAGCCCATGGCAATTTCGTTGTGGGAAACGGCCTCTGTGACCGTTTTGACATTCACCGCACCGTATTTCGAGATCAGTTGGTCGTGCTTGGCTTTCGACATCACGATCCCCGGCACGTTGCCGGTCAGCCGCTTGGCCACCAGTTCGGTCTTGATGCCGTGCGATTTGACCATTTCACCCCAGAGTTCATTGGACGGGGTATAGGCGTCAGGTTTGTACTTGCCGGAAATGATGTAGTCCATGGCCGTGCCGGACGCAATGTTGCGGATTTTGACCGAGACGGATTGGCCGCCGACTTGGATGCCCGCTTTGTTGAAGTCGTTCGCCACATCATTGAGCCAGCCGTCCGCGCCTTGGCCCGATTTTTCGGTCGAGGAGAAGATCTCCACATACGTATCGGTCGTGTTCTCGACCGATACGGGAAACTTCGAGATATCGGGCAGCGAGGAGCCGACATCTACCGGGTCGAGGTCAATCTGTCCTTTGGGCGGCGTTTCTTTTTTCACCGTGATGTCGGCGTACAGCTCTGCTAATTGCTCGCTCGCGTTTTCGGCCGTCACTTGGACGTCAGACTTGCCAAAGTTGGCTGTCAAATTCACACCAAGATAGACGAGGAGAAAGACGGCGACCAAGATCCCTCCCAGCAACAGCGCTTTGTTTTTCATCATGAGCGTCACCCTTTCATTTATAAAGTTTGGTCTGCCTGATCAGGTCATCGATCTCCTGAATGCAAGACATCGTCTCGATCTCTTCGGGATCGAAATGATCCAAGCGGGAGACTTCCAGCAACAGCTTGTCGAGCCGGAGCAGGATCTCTTCATTGGTGTTCAAGGAATCTTTCACGAATTGTAAATATTCATGGTAGACGTTCTCTTTTTCATGGAGCAGTTCTTTCGAGAGCGACGATTCGTCCGAATCGCTGATCTTCGTGGACTCAGCGGAAGAAAACAGATGCAGCCGGCTCAGCATGCTTTTCATATTTCGATAGAAGAGGTTTTCCACCGACTGGATCACAGCGGCGAACTTCGTAAAAGTCATTTCGCTCTCATCAAATCTCTGTTGCAAGACATCATATAAAGTGTTCTTCTTCTGCTCGATTCGCTCCAGTTGCGACAGTGCGAGGTCGATGTCTCCGGCCAGTCCTTTGACACGCTTGAAACGGCTCAACGCGGCTGCAAGATCGTCACGGCTCTTGATCTCAGGGACAGCGGGGGGCGGTGTCGGCTTGAAGAGAAATTGATAGCTGAGCGACAGCAGAATCAGCAGACTGGCGACGATAAAGGTGACACCCAGCGCGGTTTCCAGCGCTCCGGCTCCGCGCAGCTGCAGGCCGAGCAGACCGGGTGAAAACACGACGATGTTGGCAACGGCGATGCCGAGAATGAGTCCGCTGAGTTTAGCGAAATTATAAAAAGTAAATTTTTGCAATCTGCTCCCCCTCCTCATTGCAAGATAATCTAGCATTACCAAAGAGTTACTGAATATCCTCATCTTACATAATAACGGTGTTTAGCTAAAAAGCAAACACCGCCGTTTCAACCGATGATGCTGATGTGAATATTTATCTTCGTCAGCAACGGAGCGCCTGCAATCGCCGGCGTGATCGATGTTCTTGGTAGCAAGGGCTAATCATTCTGTTAAATGATCATTCTTGATGTTAGGATAGAGAGGAAAGGATGGAGAAAGGAGTTGTTTCTATGAACAATCAACAATTGTTCGCCGCTTTTGCCCAACTTTCCACCCCGTTGCTTGCCGATGCGTGTCTGCGGTTGAAGATTCCGTATCGGATGGCGCCGGCAGGGCTGCGTCCGGTCTCGGCAGCGGCGAGAACGGCGGGTCGGGTGCTGCCGGTGCGGCACTATGGCAGCGTCGATATCTTCTTGGAAGCGATGCATGCGGCCGAAGCCGGGGATGTGCTGGTCATTGACAATCAGGGCCGCACGGAAGAAGCCTGCATCGGGGACCTGACCGTGTTAGAAGCTCAGGCCAGCGGACTCGCCGGGATGGTGGTCTGGGGGCTGCATCGCGATACTGCCGAGCTGATCGAGATCGCGTTCCCCGTCTTTACGTACGGCGCGGTACCGACCGGTCCGCTGCGATTGGCACCGCGCGAGCCGGAAGCACTGCAATCGGCTGTGTGCGGCGACTTTACGGTCAGTGCGGAAGACGTGGTGTTTGCTGACCATGACGGGGCGCTGTTTGTGTCCGGCCATGCGGATCTGCAGCAACTGATCGATGTTGCAGAGAGCATCGCCCGGAATGAACGCCGCCAAGCGGACTTGATCCGTTCCGGCCAGACGCTCCGCGATCAACTGCGTTTTGCCGAGTATCTGGAAAAGCGCTCGGCCGATGCCAACTACTCCTTCCGCGAACATCTGCGAGGCATTGGCG
Source organism: Tumebacillus sp. BK434 (assembly GCF_004340785.1). Taxonomy (NCBI): domain Bacteria; kingdom Bacillati; phylum Bacillota; class Bacilli; order Caryophanales; family Alicyclobacillaceae; genus Tumebacillus; species Tumebacillus sp. BK434. The sequence goes on from NZ_SLXS01000006.1 coordinate 165,273, forward strand.
GCTCGATCGAAGAATAGCGAACATGGCCTGCAGGTAAGAACTGACCTGGGGGATGCGACGTGTGACAATCACGCAGGAAGGACCCGTGAGGGTTCTTCTTTTTTTCGACTGCAGGGGTTACACTCAGGAAGAGGTGAATGGGATGGATCAGATTACGATGGAAGTGATACAAGACGGCAACATCGAGTCCTGCCGGGAGTTGTGCAATGAACTGATGGCGTTTCAAAAGTCGCTGGCCGTGATCGCGCCGGAGAGTTTTGACACGATGAATTTTGATACCCGGATGAAGAAAAGCTATGCCAACGCCTTGGCGAGCCAAGTCATCGTGGTCAAAGACAACGGCTTGCCCGTCGGCTATGTGTTCTCGACGATCGACAACATCGAACACAGCAAAAACAGGATTCCCGCCTGGGCACCGGTGGCAGACCCCGAGACGACGCAAGGGTTTTATCCGGAATGGGAGGATCTGCCGAACAAGGTGGGCCTGTTGAACAATTTGTATCTCCGAGATGAGTATCGGGCGCTGGGACTGGGTACAAAGCTGTTCGATCTGGCGATGGAGTGGCTGGAGAGCTTCGACGATGTGGGTGTCATTTTTGTCTTTATCTCCAACGGCAATGATGCGGCGCTGCAGTTTTATTTGAGCCGCGGGTTTACGTTCAGCCACGATGTGTTTGGCGGTTTTATCAAAGCAGTTTATAAGCGTGTGTGATATAATATCCCCATGTATAATTCGTCATCCGAAATAATTGGAAATGAGTGTGTGGTACGAGATGAACATGGGGTATGTGTACGCAGTGCTGGCCTATATCATGTGGGGGTTGCTGCCGATCTATTGGAAGCTGTATGAGGAGATCGGGGCGGGGGAGATCCTGGCGCACCGCATCATCTGGTCGGTCGTTTTTGTGATGATCTTGCTGACGTTCTCCAAGCGCTGGAGCAAATTGAAACGGTCGGTGCCCGATTTGAAAAGCAGGCTGGCCGTGGTGATGTGTTCGATCCTGATCACGGCGAACTGGCTGATCTATATCTGGGCGGTGCAGAATGGCCGGATTTTGGAAGCGAGCCTCGGCTACTACATCAATCCGCTGGTCAACGTGTTCCTCGGCGTCTTTCTCTTGGGGGAGCGCCTGTCGAAACTCCAGTGGACCGCGATCGCGCTCGCCGGAGTCGGGGTGCTGATCACGACGCTGTCCTACGGGCAGTTCCCGTGGGTGTCGATCACGCTGGCCTTGTCGTTTGCATTATACGGCTACACGAAGAAAAAAGTTCAGGTCGATCCGACGGTCGGACTGTCGCTGGAAACGCTGGTCGTGCTGCCGTTTGCTCTGCTCTACCTCGCGTTTGTGGAGCACGGCGGACAGGCGCTTGAGGTGCTGTCCGGCTGGAAACTGGCGGGACTGACGCTGGCCGGTGTGGCGACGGCGCTGCCGCTGCTGTTCTTTGCACAAGGCGTGAAGCGGCTGCCATTGTCGGTGATGGGCATCATCCAGTACATGTCGCCCACGATCTCGCTATTGCTTGGTGTGCTGGTGTACGGGGAAGAGTTCACATCCATTGAGCTGCTCAGCTTCGGCTTGATCTGGAGCGCCTTGGTGCTGTATACGCTCCAAATGTTGAAAAAGCCCAAACTTGTCGCGGTGCCGGCCGGCGCGGCCAAAACGTCATGATCCCTTTGGGGCTCATGGAACCTGCAAGTACGAAAAAGGTTACTCTTGTGAGTAACCTTTTTTGCATCTCTTCGCTTCATTCAGTGTGAGGAAGCACTTCTTCTGCCCGTGCGGGCGGCACGATGAATTTTTTGATCAGGCGCAGACTGTCTTTGTGGCGCGAGACCAACCCTTTTTTGTTGTCAAACTTCTTGGCGATGTCGCCCGGCTTGGATGCCGGCTTCAAGAGCGGGTTGCGGCGGGAGACCATGCCGTTGCTGAGGTAGAAGTTGTGTGTGATCACCGTCTTGTTCGCGCGCAGGACGAATTCGAGGACGGCAAACAGCTGGTCGAGGTCGCGGGAGATCATTTTGAACGAGTCGCGGAACAAAAAGGAGATCTCGCCGCGTTCGATCCCCTGCAGATCTTCTAGCAGGCTGCCGTCGGCGAACTGCTCCAGAGGCGGCAGTTCCGACCCGGCTGCCGTGACCGCTTCGTACGTCTTGGGCAGGCGGGTGCTGCGGGCGAGCTGGTCAAAAGCAGCCCAGGCGAGCGGATACTGTGCGGGCAAATGGTGGAACGGGTCTGCGTCGGGCGTGGAAAGTTCACCGGCTGCTGCAGCCAGGTCCACGCCGGAGAAAAATTCGACCGCCTGCGTGGTGATCGCCCGGATGTCGGTGTCATCGAGCAGCCCATGTGCGCCGTGCAGGTCCTGCAGCAGCGGGCTGTAGCGGATCGCCAGCACGACGAGCGGGCCGGCTTCGCGGTGAAACGGCATGTAAAACGTGGCTTCTTCCAGGGCAGGCTGGAGCAGAGCGGCGCGATAGCCGGTATCGTTCCAGCGCGCCAGCAGGGCGGTCAGGCGCTGCTCGATGTCGCCGGTCACAGCAGCCACGGTGTCAGCGTTCAGTTCTTTGTGCTGCAGGAACACGCGCAAGTGTTCCGTGAGATAAGCCGAGATAGGATTAATGATCGATCACTCCTTGGGATTGCTGTCAATCTATACAAGTATTATCGCCTGAGGCGTACTTGTCAATTCCAGCGATGATGCAGCGCGTTTTTTCGTTAAGGGGTGGACAGGAAGTCGGCCTACCGATCTCGAATCAAAAAGAGTGGAAGGGAAAGGGTGTGTGTGGAGGAATGCACTTTTTACGGCCGTATGCCAAAAAATACGCAAAGCCATTTAGTATCGCAGTTCTGTTTTTAACGTTTGAAGCTTTGTGCGACTTGATGCAGCCGACGATTATGTCGATGATCATCGACGAAGGCATCGCCAACCGTGATTTGAACTACGTGTTCAAGATGGGCGGGCTGATGCTGTTGATCACGGCGCTCGGCGCGGTGGCCGCCTCCGTCCGAAACGTGGCGGCAAGCGTGGTGTCACAGAACTTCGGGACGGAGTTGCGCTCCGATCTATATCGGAAAATTCAGTCACTCGCCGCCCGCAACTTGGACCGATTCGACCAAGCCTCGCTGATCACGCGGCTGACCAACGATGTGACGCAGGTACAGACGTTTGTGAACGGGATGATGCGCATCTTCGTCAAAGCCCCGCTGCTCTGCATCGGCGGTTTGATCATGGCGACCCGGCTCAACGCGGAGCTCGCCGTCGTGCTGCTGATCGTCGTGCCGATCGTCGCGGTGCTGATCATCATCAACATGAAGATCGGCTATCCGTTTTTCCAAAAGGTGCAGAAGTCGCTCGACCGCGTGAACGGCGTGATGCGCGAATATCTGTCCGGCGTGCGCGTGGTCAAAGCGTTCAACCGCTTCGATTACGAAGTGGCGAAGTTCAGCGGCGCCAATGAAGAATTCCAGACGCGCTCCGTGGCGGCGGCGCGCGTGATCGCCGTGTTCAGCCCGGCGATCATGCTGACCTTGAACATCGGGATCGTCGCGGTGCTGTGGATCGGCGGCGTGCGCGTCGACCAAGGCAACATGCAGGTCGGACACATCATCGCGTTTACCAACTACATGACGCAGATCCTCTTCTCGCTGATGCTGATCTCGATGGTGTTCAACATGTTTGTCCGCGCGCGGGCATCGGCCGGACGGATCGGGGAAGTGTTTGCTGAAGAAAATGCGATGAGCTGGCACGAGGAGCCGCCCGCTCCTGTCGCCGAGCAGCAGGGCAGCATCGCTTTCGAAAACGTGACGTTCGCCTATGACGGCGAGCCGGTGCTGAAAAACATCACGCTGCAAGTCCAGCCGGGGGAGACGATCGGGCTGATCGGTTCGACCGGCTCCGGGAAATCGAGCCTCGTCGGGCTCCTGCTCCGCTTTTATGATCCGGATGCAGGAACGATCACCATCGACGGCGTGAACATTCAGGAAGTCAACCCGAAGCATCTGCGGGAGAAGATCTCGATCGTGCCGCAGAAGACGACGCTGTTCACCGGCACGATTTTGGAAAACATCCAGTGGGGCAATGAACACGCCACGTTCGAGGAAGTGGAGCGGGCGGCGCGGATGGCGGAGGCGGAAGAGTTTATCGCCAAAACTCCGGAAGGCTATCACACTCGCCTCGGCCAAGGCGGGGTCAACCTGTCCGGCGGGCAGAAACAGCGCCTGTCGATCGCCCGCGCCCTGGTGCGCAACCCGGAGATCCTGATCCTCGACGACAGCACCAGCGCCGTCGATGTGGCGACAGAAGGCAGGATCAAAACGGCGCTGAAAACGTACGCGCAAGGCTTGACCTGCATTCTGATCGCCCAGCGGATCACCTCGGTCATGGACGCCGACAAGATCGTCGTGCTCGACCAAGGCGAGATCGCCGGACTTGGCACGCATGATGAATTGATGTCTTGCTGTGAGATCTACCAGCAGATATACCGGTCGCAGATCGGCAAGGAGGTGCAGTAGCATGGCGAACGCTTCGAAACGGCAGGAGCAGGCGCCGCCCGCGCCGGCGATTCCGGGGCGGCCGGGCGGATTTGGCCAGCGAAACGGCCCGGTCGTGAAGCCGAAAAATTTCAAAGCCACGCTGAAACGGCTCTGGGACTATTTCGGCAAAGAGCGCAAGATGCTGTCCCTGATCTTCGGGCTGATCCTCGTCGATGCGGTGATCATGTTTACCGCGCCGTATCTGATCGGCCGCGCGGTCGACGCGATGTCGGCCGACGGGAGCCAGGATTTTGGCCTGTTGGAAGTGACGGTGCTGGTGCTGCTCACCGCGTATGTCGCCGATGCGGCGCTGACGTTTTTGCAAGGCTGGCTGATGGCCGGCGTGGCGCAGCGGATCGTGAAAAATCTGCGCGGGTCGCTGTTTGCCAAACTGCAGAAGCTGCCCGTTGCCTTTTTTGACACGCGCACGCACGGGGAACTGATGAGCCGCTTGTCCAACGACATCGACAACGTGAGCAATACGATCTCGCAGTCGACGACACAGCTGATGTCCGGCTCGATTTTGATCCTCGGGACACTGGGGATGATGATCGCGCTGAGCCCGGTGCTGACGCTGGCGACGCTGTTCACCATCCCGCTCGTCTTCTGGCTGACCCGCTCGATTGCCAAACGCACGCGGGTGCTGTTCAAGAACCAGCAGATCGAGCTCGGCAAGCTGAACGGCCATATCGAAGAGACGGTCACCGGGCTGCAGGTGGTCAAAGCGTTCAACCATGAGCACAAGGTGATCGAAGAGTTTGAAGCGGTGAACCAGCGGCTGCGCGAAGTGGGCTTGAAGGCGCAGATCTGGTCGGGTTTTCTGATGCCGATCATGAACGTGATCAACAACCTCGGCTTTGCGGTCGTCGCCGTGGTCGGGGCGGTGCTGGCGATCCAGGGCGATGTGACGATCGGGATCATCGCCAGCTTCTTGACCTACTCGCGGCAGTTTGTCCGGCCGTTGAACGACTTGGCGAACACCTTTAACGTCTTGCAGTCGGGCGTCGCCGGGGCGGAGCGGGTGTTTGAAGTGCTCGACGAGCAGGAAGAGCCGGCCGACCGCCCGGGCGCGGTGGAACTGAAAGACCCGAAAGGCCATGTCGTGTTCGAAAACGTGAGCTTTGGCTATCGGCCGGACGTACCGATCTTGCAGGACGTCAGCTTCGAATCTCCGCAAGGCACCAGCACGGCGCTGGTCGGGCCGACGGGGGCGGGCAAGACGACGGTGGTCAACCTCTTGACCCGCTTTTATGATGTGACGGGCGGGACGATCTATCTGGACGGACGGGACATCCGCGATTACACGCGGGACAGCTTGCGCAAAAGCTTTGGCATCGTGCTGCAGGACACCTACCTGTTCTCGGGGACGATCAAGGAAAACATCAAATACGGACGCCCCGATGCGACCGACGAGGAAGTGGAGACGGCGGCGAAGATGGCGAATGCGGACGTGTTCATCAAGCGCCTGCCCAAGCAGTATGACACGCAGCTCTCCGAAAACGGCAGCAACTTGAGCCAGGGGCAGCGCCAACTGCTCGCCATCGCGCGGGTGATCCTCGCCAAGCCGGGACTTTTGATCCTCGATGAGGCTACGAGCAGCATCGACACGCGCACCGAGCTGCACATTCAGGAGGCGCTGCTGCAGATCCAGCAAGGGCGTACCTCGTTTCTGATCGCACACCGTCTGAACACGATCCGCGATGCGGACACGATCATGGTCGTCGATCAAGGTCACATCGTCGAGCAGGGCAGCCATGATCAGCTGATCGAGCAGCAGGGACGGTACTACAACATGTTTGTCAACCAGTTCAAGAACCTTGAATCTGCGCTAGAGGACGATGAAAAAGGCCGCGGACTCGCTTGAGTCTGCGGCCTTTTCCGCTCTTGATTGGCATATTTCAACATTTAGTGACATTTCATGTAGATGTAAGCCGCGACAAAAGGAGGAAGTTATATGCCGAAACGGATCTGCATCGACCCCGGCCATGGCGGGTACGACCCGGGCGCAGTGGCCAAAGGGGTGCGGGAAAAGGACATCACGCTAAAAATCGGGCTTCAGTTGCGCGACCTGCTCCGCAAGGCTGGTTTTGAAGTGCTGATGACACGGGAGGCTGACGTGTCGCCGGGTGGCTACCCGCAGGTCGCAGCCGACCTGCGGGAGCGCTGCCGCATCGCAAATACTAAGCAAGTGGACGTGTTTCTGTCCCTCCATGTCAACGCCGGGGGCGGGCGCGGCGCCGAGATCTATGTCTATGGCCAGGGCGGCCCGATCGCCAGTTTGGCGAAAGGCGTGATCACAGGCGTCTCGACGATCTGCGGCACGCATGGACAGGCGGTGCGCGACGGTGGTCCGAACGGCACGGGTTTCGCCGTGATCTGCAACACAGAAGCGGATGCGATGCTGCTGGAGATCGGCTTTATCGACTCGGACGATCTGCAGAAAATTCAAGCGAATCTTGATAAATTCGCCCCGCTGATCTGCCGTGCGTTTTGTGAGTTTTACAAGCTGAAGGTTCCGGACGATCGTGCGGACGATCAGGAGCCGCCGGTGCCGCAAATGCTCGACCGCCAAGCGGTCGACCTGGTCATCGCCCAGCTGGGTGCGCTGACCAAGACGGGGACGGACGAGGTGCTGGTCGCCTGCAACTATGCGGCTAACTCGCTGCGCCGCGCGCTGTCCTTGCCGATCACCCAGAACAAAGGCATCCCGACTCCCCGCGCGGCCGATCGCGTGATCGACGTGTTGGGCGCGCTGTGGATGTGTGCGGAGGACGAGGACATCCAAGACGCCTACCACTATGCGGCCGATGCGCTGCGGGCGGTGCAGTCGCAGCGCTTCATCGGCTGAGCTACTTCAGTTCCTGACAGACCATGTTCACGCTGCCGAACGAAGGGGCGCGGTTTTTGTTTGCCTGCAGCTGATTTATGGTAAGCTATGGGCAAAGGAGGAAAGGAACTGATGGCCTCTCATTTTTTTACCAAATTAGGTTTGGCGCTTTTTCTCGGCCTTCTCATAGGGATCGATCGCCAGCTGCGCAACAAGCCGCTCGGTGTGAAGACGAGCATGGTGATCTCGGTGGCGAGCTGCCTGATCACGATTGTGTCGATCGAGTCGGTGCACCGCTATTCAGAGCCGGGCCACACCACGATGGACCCGATGCGCCTCGCCGCCCAGATCGTCAGCGGGGTCGGCTTCCTCGGCGCGGGCGTGATCTTGCGCCGCGGCGATGATGTGATCTCCGGTCTCACCACCGCCTCGATGGTCTGGGCGGCGTCCGGGCTTGGCATCGCCGTTGGCGCAGGCTTCTATCTGGAGTCGATCACCGCGATGGTGCTGATCATCCTCGCGATCAACCTCTTTCCGGCCTTCATCAAGCGCGTGGGGCCGAGCTCGCTGCGGGAGCGGGACTTGTCGGTCAAACTGATCGTCGATGTGGACAGCAGCGAAGAGCTCGACCAGATCTTCAAACAGATCAAGCATCTCGACATGCAGGTTCGGCGCGTGAAAATCAAAGACTACGAGCAAGACTACCAGCTCTTAGAGATGATCCTCATCGCGCCGAAAGACCGCTACACCACCGATGTCTACGTCTCGCTGAAAAGCCTGCCGCACATCGTGACAGTGGAAGTGCACAGCAAGTAGAAGCAAAAGGGAGCAGAGGAGGGAGCAGGATGGAAAGACAGATCACGTCGGAGTGCGGCCGAGCCCTTGTCGGGCAGGTGCGCGAGATCGCGCTGCGGCTGCCGGAAGCGACGGAGGCGGTGGACAAGTTTGGGCATACGTCGTTTCGGGTGCAGGACAAGCCGTTTGTGATGATGGGCGAAAGCGCAAAAGGCACTTCGCTTTCCTTGAAAGTGCTGAAGGAGACGCAGGAAGTGCTGCTGCAACGCCCGGGCTTCACGAAGACGCCGTACATCGGGCAGCACGGCTGGGTCTCGCTGGATACGAACTCAGCGCTGGACTGGCACGAGATTGGAGAACTGATCACCGAAGGCTACCTGCGCAGCGCGCCGAAGCGCCTGCAGAAACAAGTAATGACGCCCTAGCGACAGGGCGTCATTTTTTATTCGTGCTGCAGTTTTTCCAAGATGGCGAGCGGTAGTTCGAAGCGGCAGGTCTTCAGCGGGTCGACGACCTGGCAGATCTGCAGATTGCCGCCGATGCTGAGCAGGGCGCCCGCTTCATGCTTGTTCAAGCCGCATTCCGTCTCCAGATACTGCACCATGTTCCGGGTCGCCGTCGACGCCGCATCGTCGAGCAGGTGCGCGGAGGCGATGGTGTAGAGGTGGGTGTCCGTCTTCGCCATCGGCAGCGGCCACGTTTTGCCTTTGACCACCGTCAAGGTCACCGTGACTTCGCCTGCGATCTCCACGCCGCAGACGCCGACTTCGCCGTCGCCCATCGCTGCGTGCAGGTCGCCGAGCGCAAACAGCGCCCCCGGCACGTTGACCGGCAAGTACAAGGTCGTGCCTTCCCGGATCACTTTGCAGTCCATGTTGCCGCCGTGGCGGTCGGGCGTGCCGCAGGAGACCGGGTCGCCGGCCGGCGCGGTGCCGATCACGCCGATCATCGGATTCAGCGGTAACGACAAGCGCTCAGAAAAAACGGCCGTGCCGTCCTGAATCGGAATCATCCGGATCACGTTCTCTTCCAGCAAGTCCCCGATCACGCCAAGGCCCGGTCCGGTGACCATCACGCCGCGGTCGCCGATCGCGATCTGTTCGATCTGCACCTGCAGGATATCGCCAGGCTCTGCCCCCTCCACAAAAACCGGGCCGGTCGCCGGATTGATCCGGTCCCAGTCCAGCTCGGCAAACGGCGTATCGGTTGCCGTAATCTGATTCTCGAAACAATCGCAAGTCTCAAACACCACACGCGCGCCGTCTTCCACCGTCAGCACGGGCGCATGCTCGGCCGACATCGCGTAGATCAGCTCGCGTTTTGATACTCGGTACATGGCAGACACCTCTTTTTCGCAGTTCTATGTTCTTGTATCCTAATTTCGACCTGAGTGGAAGCGGCACCTTGCGGCTGCTTCAGTTTTTCGCAGTCGATTGGGCAGATTTTACGTTGATACTGCTTGGCAACTTCTTCGATCGCAACGTGCAACAGTGGCTGCACATGGTGGTAAAATAGGGGCATGAGGTGAGAAACTTGAATCTGCAAGCCTATCAGCAAATGGTCAGCTCGATCAGCCAGCTCCTGCCCGCAGAGGCATCGATTGCGCTGTCCGATCAGTCTCAATACCTGTTATACCGACCCAGCGGTGCGATCAACTTGAACATCCATCCCGGCGACCCGTTGAAGCACGGGTCGATCGCCGAACAGACGCTGGCGGCGGGGAACAAAGTCGCTCATTTCGTGTCGCCCGAACTGTTTGGCGTCCCGTACTACGGATTGGGCACGCCGCTCTATGATGAACACAACCGCGTGATCGGCGCGATGACCCTGATCGTACCGCCGGAGCGCTCACATCTGTTTCCGGCGATCCCACGTGTGGAATACATCGCTGGCCATGCTGACAACCGGATCGTGCCGGTGCATGAAAGCGAGATCGCCTACTTCTCCAGCAACGAAGGCACGACCTACATGCACACCCAAACGGAAGTCTTCAAAGTCAAACAGACCCTGCAGGCGCTGGAATGGCTCTTGCCGAGCCACCAGTTCATTCGCTGCCACCGCGCGTTTCTCGTCAACATCGGCTGGATCGGCGAGATCCAGCGCCATTTCCATTCGACCTTTCTGCTGCGGATGAAAGACGAGCCGGAATCAAAGCTTCCGGTCAGTCAAAAATATGCGAGCGCGTTTCGCAGCTTGCTCGGCTTTTAGAGGAGGCAAACAGCCTCCTTTTTTCTGTTTTGACCCCCGATTCTGCTGTTCTGCGCCAAAAGCGAGACGAGCTCTTCCTGCCGGTGCTAGAATTGTGAAAGCGTTATCATATGGTCATTGGGGGTCATAGAGATGATGGAACAACGGATACGAAATCGAGCTTTTTTCGATAAAATAATGAGTTCTGAACAAGCTTCCCTGCTGATCAAAGACGGCATGACGGTAGGTCTCAGCGGCTTTACCCGCTCCGGCGACGCGAAAGTCGTGCCGTTGGCTTTGGCCGATCGCGTGCAGAAGAGCGGTGAACAACTAAAAATCAACCTGATCACCGGCGCTTCGATCGGCGATGAAGTGGACGGCGTGCTCGCCGAAGCCGGCCTGATCCACAAGCGCTTGCCGTTCCAAAACGAGCGCAAGATGCGCGGCAAAATCAACGCCGGCGAACTGCTGTTCATCGACCAGCATCTCTCGCATACTGCGGAGCAGGTGCGCAGCGGCTTCCTGCCGCCGATCGACGTGGCGATTTTGGAAATCGTCGCGATCACCGAAGAAGGATTCATCATTCCGTCAACGTCGGTTGGCAACTCGTCCATCTTTGCGGAGCTGGCCGGACAGATCATTCTGGAGTTGAACGTCGCCCAGCCGCTGGGGCTGGAAGGGCTGCACGACATTTACGAGCCGGGGCAGCGCGGACAGCGCCAGCCGATCCCGATGACTTCGGTCGAGCAGCGCATCGGTACGCCGTATATCAAGATCGATCCGGACAAAGTGGCGGCAGTCGTGATCACCGAAAAATCGGACTCGACTTCGGCGATCAAAGCGCCGGACGAAGAGACGGAAGTGATGGCCGGGCACCTGATCGACTTTTTCGAGCAGGAAGTAAAAAAGGGGCGCCTGCCGCGCAGCCTGGCACCGCTGCAGTCGGGCATCGGGTCGGTGGCGAACGCAGTCTTGCACGGGTTCTTGAAATCGGATTGCACCGATCTGGAAGTGTATTCGGAAGTGCTGCAGGACGCGGTGTTCGATTTGATGGATGCTGGCAAGGTGAAATTTGCCTCCGCCTGCTCGATCACCTTGTCGCCGGAGCGGGCGGCCGATGTGATCCCGAACATCGACAAGTACCGCGACCGCATCCTCTTGCGGCCGCAGGAAATCTCCAACCACCCGGAGATCATCCGCCGTCTGGGCTTGATCTGCATCAACACGGCGATCGAATGCGACATTTACGGCAACGTGAATTCGACGCACGTGATGGGCACGAACATGATGAACGGTATCGGCGGCTCAGGCGATTTTGCCCGCAATGCGCTGCTCGGCGTGTTTGTCACCAAGTCGACCGCCAAGGACGGCAAGATCTCCTCCATCGTGCCGTTTGTCTCCCATGTCGACCACACCGAGCATGATGTCGACCTGATCGTCACCGAACAGGGCCTCGCCGACCTGCGCGGCCTTGCGCCCCGCGAACGGGCGAAAGTGGTGATCAACAACTGCGCGCATCCGCTGTACAAGGATGCCCTGCTCGACTATTACAACGCTGCTGTCAAGCGCGGCGGGCACACGCCGCATCTACTGGAAGAAGCGTTGGGCTGGCATGCGAACTATTTGCAGACCGGCTCAATGATGTAAAAGCTGAAAGCTGCACACTCGAGAACGCCACAGGAAATTTCCTGTGGCGTTTTCAGTTTTTGTGATAAAATACGACATAAACAAATATTGGGAATGAGGCGAATGTGCCGACATCTCGAGTGAAGATGCAGGGGAGAATGGGGAAGGGAATGTGGGTAGATGATAAAAAAACGTTTTCGGAGCGGCCTGTCGCTCTTGGTCGTGCTGGCGGCGCTTCAGGTGTCGGCGGTCGGTTCGGCTAGTGCCGGTCAGGTGGTACAGGTGACGGAGGGGATTCAATATGCGGTCAAACTGCCCCGGCCCTACGTGATCCGCACGGCGACGCGCAGTGAAGTCTGGACGAGCGAAGTGCCGATCTTGGAATATCATGCGTTTTCGAAGCAGCAGAAGCAAGACGTGTGGTACGTCGCCGCCGATGCGTTTGAGAAGCAGCTGCGCTATCTGGCGGAGCACGGGTACAACTCGATCTCGTTTCAGGATCTGGCCAAAGCCTGGTACGAGAATCGTCCCTTGCCGCCTAAGCCGGTGATCCTTTCGATTGATGACGGCTATATGAACAACTATACGATCGCCTATCCCTTGTTGAAGAAATACAAGATGAAAGCGGTGATCTTCCTCACCACGAACATGATCGGGGCCGATGCCAATCATGTTGGCTGGCGGGAGATTCAGGAGATGGAAGCGAGCGGCCTGGTGACGTTTGAAGCGCACGGGGTCAGCCATCAATACCTGACCAAAATCCCCGAGGCGCAAGCAAGGCGGGAAGTGTTCGAAGCGAAGCGGGTGTTGGACGAGCGGTTGGAGCATCCGGTCGTTGCCTTCAGCTATCCGGGCGGCTATAACAGCCCGAAGATCCGCAGCACGGTCAAAGAGGCCGGCTACCTGTTCGGCACGGTGGCCAAAGGCGGCTATGCATCGATGTCGCAAGGCGCGTATGAACTGCACCGCATCATCGTCAACGGGAAAGAGCCTCCCTACCAGTTTGTGAAGAGCCTGAAGTAGCACAGAGAAAATAGAAAGAGCTTGGTATCGGCCGATACCAAGCTCTGTTTGTGTTCGATTCGTCTAGGAGAACCAGATTCAACTACCGGAAACATCGCAAGCCCTACCTCTCTTGCGACCATATGGCTCCGAAGACCATGCCTGTTTGAATCCTAGTTCACTTGTGTGAAGCATTTCGAGCAACGTATACAAAATTCTTCTCTATCAATCCGATTCTCAAACGATCGTCGTTGTGACTTGCGGGAATGTAATGCAATACTTTCAGCAGTAGACAGCTTATATTATATCCCGCGTTGGGCCAAGAGTCAATGGCTTTCTCAAGCAGATGTGATCAGCTGAGTTACGATGAGCCGTCTCTACTCGCTGAGTGTGAGGGCGTGATAAGATAGATTGTAGTACACGAAGGTAACGGAGGTTTTGAAAAATGGGTGGATCTTGGGAGGATAGCTATACGGGACAGCTGCGCAAGCGGGTCGGTCATCAGAAGTTGATCATCCCGTCTGTGCGGGCGGTGATTTTGAATGAGCAGGGCGATGCGCTGTACATCGCGCGACGCGGTGAAGGGTCGTGGGGCATGCCGGCTGGGTCGATCGAGCTGGAGGAGACGATTTTCCAGTGCCTGCAGCGGGAAGTGTTGGAAGAGACCGGGCTTCGCGTGCTGTCGGCAGTGCCGTTTGCGGTGTACACGTCTCCCGATTTGTCGATCACCAACCGGTTTGGCGATGCGTATCAACTGTTTGAGTTTGCTTTTCGAGTCGAGGAATGGACGGGTGAACTCGTTCAGGAGACAGATGAAACGGTCGGGGCGAAGTTTTTCCCACTGGATGACGTTCCAGAAATACGCGATCCGTTTTGGAAAACGCATCACGAGCGCGTGATTGCCGACTTGAAGGCGTTTCAAGGGCAATTGCTGCTCAAATAAGACACAACAAGAGGAAGATCAGATCGATCTTCCTCTTGTCATGTGCGGCTTGCGGATGCGCAGCGCCATCACGGCGGCGAAGACGCAGACGATGCCGGAGAGCACAAACGGCAAGGTGTAGCCGTGGAACCAGGTGTGCAGGAGACCGGCTTCATAGGCGGCTGCTGCAGCGCCGAGCTGATGGGCGGCTGCGATCCAGCCGTAGATCATGCCGACTCTCTCCTTGCCGAAGATGTCGGCGGTCAGGCGCACGGTCGGGGGGACGGTGGCGATCCAGTCGAGACCGTAGAAGACGACGAAGAGAAACAGCCACATGCCGCCTGCCTTTAGCGCCAGAGGCAGGAAGACGAGCGACAGTCCGCGCAGGCCGTAGTACCAGAACAGAAGCCAGCGGTTGTCCCAGCGGTCTGACAGCCAGCCGGAGATCGTCGTGCCGACCAGATCGAACAGCCCCATCAAGGCCAGCAGCCCGGCGGCGGTGACGACCGGAATCCCGTGCTCGATGCAGGCCGGGATCAGATGCGTGCCGATCAGCCCGTTCGTGGAGAATCCGCAGAAGAAAAACGTGCCGGCCAATAGCCAAAACGCGCCGGAGCGCGACGCTTCTCGCAGCGCCAAGAGCGGCTGCAAGAGCAGATTCCCTTTTGGCTTGACCGGCTCCGGCTCTTCCTCAGCGGCGCCGTAGGGCAGCAGACCGATATCTTGGGGCCGTTCGCGCATCAGGAAGGCGACCAGCGGAATCAGCAAAAGCGCTGCCAGTGCAGCCGTCCACGCTGTGGCGCGCCACGAAGCGCTTTCTGAGAGCTGCGCCAACAGGGGCAGGAACAACAGCTGTCCGGTCGCCGCACTCGCCGTCAGCAGGCCGACGACCAGCCCGCGATGCTCGACAAACCAGCGGTTGGCGACCATCGCGCCGAGCACGCTGGCCATCGACCCGGTGCCGAGTCCGACGACCACGCCCCACAGGAGATTGAGCTGCCAGGCGGACGTCATCACCGTGGTCAGCGCAATACCTGTCGCCAGCAGCGACAAGGCGATGATCATCATCCGTTTGATCCCGTAGCGGTCCATGAAGGCGGCAACGAACGGCCCGGTCAGTCCGTACAGCACCAGATTGATCGACAGGGCGACCGACACCACGTCGCGGCTCCAGCCGAACTCCGCTTCCAGCGGCACCATCAGGATGCCCGGCGTGGAGCGGATGCCGGCCGTGACCAAGAGCGCCAAAAAAGTGACGCCGACAACGATCCAGCCGTAGTGCAGTTTCTTCTTCAAGATGATTCCTCCGTTTCGATGAGTCCGATGTTGCTGTTTTCTATTCTACTCGCGTTATATAATCAGTGCATACGAACGTTTCGATTCAAACCATCGAAAAAACTGAAGGGAGGAATAGGGATGGATCTGAAACAGCTGGTGACATTTCGCACCGCGGCAACCGAGTTGAGTTTTACCCGCACGGCAGAAGCGCTGAATTATGCGCAGTCCAGCGTGACGGTGCAGATCCAGGCATTGGAGGAGGAGTTTGGTCTGCCGATGTTTGAGCGGCGCGGCAAAAAGGTGACGCTGACCGAGCCGGGGGAGCGGTTGCTCCTCTATGCCGAGAAGATCCTGAGCCTCGCCGAAGAAGCGAAAGCGGTCGTGTCGCAAGGGCAGGAACCGTCGGGGACGCTTCGGATCGGCACGCTGGAAAGCTTGTGCGCCTATCGCCTGCCGCCAGTGCTGCGCTGTCTGCATCAACAGTTCCCAAAAGTGGAGCTGGTGTTCCGGCCGGGGTTCCATGCCGATTTGCAGAGCGTGCTGGCGCAGGAACTCGATGCGGCCGTCGTGTTGGAGCTGCCGATCGAGTCGCCGCACTTGGTGAGCGAAGTACTGCAGGCGGAGCAGATTCTCATTTTGGCTGCCCCTGATCATCCGCTGGCGCAGCAGGATCTGGTACGGCCGGCCGATTTTGAGCAGGAGAGCTTGCTGTTGACCGAGACGGATTGCCGCTATCGGCAGCTGTTTGAGCAGGCGCTGGGCAAAGCGGGCGTGCATCCCTTGCGCAAAACGGAGTTCTCCAGCGTGGAAGCGATCAAACAATGCGCGATCGGCGGGCTTGGCATCGCCGTGCTCCCGGAGATGTCGGTGGCGGCAGACATCGAGCAGGGGCGTCTGCAGCCGCTGGAGTTCGACGGGCCGGAGATCGTCTTGTACACCCAACTGGTCCGGCACAAAGACAAGTGGCTATCCCCGGCCCTGCAGGCATTTTGGCAGTTGGCGCGGGAAACGCTGTAACTGAGGCGAGCGGCGCTGCGTCTACTCTTGCATACATACAGGAGGGATGGACATGCAAGACTATGTAAAAGAACTGCGGGAGCTGGTCGGCAGCCGGCCGCTGATCCTGGCCGGTGCGTGCGCGATCTTGCGGGATGAGGCCGGGCACATTTTGATGAATCTGCGGACGGACAACGGGTATTGGGGCTTGCCGGGCGGGATGATGGAGATCGGCGAAACGCTGGAGGAGACGGCGAAGCGGGAAGTGCGGGAGGAGACCGCTTTGGAAGTGGAGTCGCTGTCGCTGTTTCAAGTTTTCTCCGGGCCGGAGCTGTATTACGAGTACCCCAACGGAGACAAAGTGTGCAACGTGACGGCCGCCTATGTGGTCGAGTCGTATACCGGCGAGATGCGTGTGAACGAAGAGAGCAGCGAACTGCGCTTTTTTGCCCCGGAGGAGTTGCCGGAGCAGATCACGCCGGCGATCGTGCCGATTTTGCGTGCGTATTTGCAGCGGTAAAGCAAGAGGAAAGAAAGCCAAGGCAGAGGCTGGTATTATCCCCTCATGGTAGACAAGAGAAAAAGGACATCGATAAGATGGACTTATCCTTGTTGACCGGAGGGGATTTTTTATGGCTAAAAAAG